>CAYXNU010000288.1:0-1504 GCA_964466485.1 uncultured Ruminococcus sp. | reverse complement strand
CGCTTTCTATTATGGTTACAAGCAAGATACAACCATATGCAAAACAGATTACATATAAGAATCACACAATAACGCTAACTAAAAACGAGTTTAAAATACTGCAAATCCTAATGGAAAACCACGGCAAAATAGTATCCCGTGATACGCTAATGGAAAAACTCTGGGAGACTAGTTCCTTCATAGACGATAATACCTTAACAGTAAACGTCAATAGGTTAAGGAAGACTCTCTTAGAAGCAGGAGTGTCTGACTACATAGGTACGAGGAAAGGCTTGGGATATATAGTATCGTGAAACGTTATAACTTACTTAGACTGTTCGGCAAATACCTACATAACCACGTGAGTATTATACTCTACCTCTTTGCGATAGTACTCACGTTTGGGGCGGTGCTATCCTTGTACGATATTTCCACAGAGCCGTTAGTGTATGCATCCATATTGAGTGGCTCTATAGGGTTGGTATTGCTAACCATAGGATTTATACGCTATGTGCATAGGTACGTAACTTTAGACAACCTAAGAGGTGAAATACTATACAGTCTTGAAAACCTCCCAAAGCCTAACACCCTAATAGAACAGACCTATACCGAACTTTTGGAAGCTATCCACCAAGATAGCCTAGCCTACAAGAACTCCACAGAACGCACACAGCTAGACGCTTTAGACTACTACACTACGTGGGTACACCAAATCAAGACACCTATATTTGCTATGCGTTTGCTACTCCAAACGGACGAATCTCAAAACACTAAAGCACTCCAAAACGAACTCTTTAAGGTGGAGCAGTACGTCGATATGGTGCTATCGTACTTGCGTATAGATAACACATCTACGGACTTTGTAATAAAGTCTTATAGCCTAGATAGCATAGTTAAAGGAGCTATTAAGAAGTACGCTAAACCGTTAATACTAAAGAGGGTCTCAATCCAACTGGACGAGATTCCCAACAACATAATAACCGATGAAAAGTGGCTTAGTTTCGTCATTGAACAGATACTCTCAAACGCTTTGAAGTACACTCACACTGGCGGAAGAGTACACATCTACATGGTTGGTGATAAGCTACACATAGAAGACAATGGCATAGGCATTGCTCCTCAAGACTTGCCTAGAATCTTCGAAAAGGGATTTACTGGGTGTAATGGTCGCTTAGAGAACAAGTCCACGGGGATAGGCTTGTACCTTTGCAAAAAGGTTCTTGATAAACTAAACCACGGCATTGAAGTACGCTCCCATGTGGATGTTGGCACTACTGTAATAATAACTCTGTAGGGAACGGCAAATCGCTGTTCCCTATAAAAAATCATCCAGCTGTAACTGCTTTAGGTATACGTGTTCCAAGCTGTGAGTGAGTTTATCTGCGGAATTGCCTGTTACGTTATCCATAGTTAGGTAGAACTTTTCACCATAGGTAGCACGTTTTAGCGAAAGCTTATTCTCATAATAGTTAGCATAGGCTAACTTTTAAGTCCTCTGTTCTTGAGAGGTAAGTTGACATTTTAG
>CAYXNU010000287.1:0-1507 GCA_964466485.1 uncultured Ruminococcus sp. | reverse complement strand
AAGTGCATATATGACGGCAAACAAGCTGTAATATTAGCACCTACTACAGTGTTAGCGTACCAACACTTTCAAACGTGCCTAAAGCGTTTCGAGGGTTTCCCTGTAAAGATTGAATTGCTATCTAGGTTTAGAACTTCTAAACAGCAGTACGAAATTATACAGCAACTTAAAAAAGGCGAAATAGACTTAGTAATCGGTACACATAGGCTAGTACAGAAAGACGTATCTTTTAAGGATTTGGGCTTAGTAATAGTAGACGAAGAACAACGCTTTGGTGTTGCCCACAAGGAAAAGTTTAAGAAGGCTTTTACTGGTGTGGATGTGCTAACGCTATCGGCTACACCTATACCTAGAACCCTCAACATGGCTATGACTGGTATCCGTGATATGTCAGTAATAGAAGAAGCCCCTCAAGACAGACACCCCGTACAAACCTATGTAATAGAAAGAAATATGGGTGTAGTCGCTCAAGCTTTAGCGAAAGAGTTAAAGCGTGGGGGTCAAGCGTACTTTGTACACAACCGCATAGAAAGTATCGCTAACGTTACAGCAGAACTTATGGAACTACTCCCAGACGCTAGAATAGTCTTCGCACACGGACAGATGTCCCACGAACAAATCTCTGACATTTGGGAACAGCTTATGAACGGCGAAATAGATATACTAGTATCCACTACCATTATTGAAACTGGTATAGACGTTCCCAACGTAAACACTATAGTTATAGACAATGCTGACTGTTTTGGGCTATCACAGCTATACCAACTAAAGGGTCGTGTAGGACGTTCCAACAAACGTGCCTACGCCTATATGATGTACTCCCCTACTAAGAACGTATCCTCGGATGCACAAAAGCGTTTAGAGGCTATCAAGGAGTTTACTCAGTTTGGTAGTGGTTTCAAGATTGCCATGCGTGACTTAGAAATCCGTGGGGCTGGAAGTATCTTAGGTGGTAGCCAACACGGGCATATGGAGTCTGTAGGTTATGAACTATACGTTAAGATGTTGTCACAAGCCATAGCCGAAGAACGTGGAGATACCCCTGTTAAAAAGGTCGAAAACTGCACTATGGATATACATTTGGATGCTTACATCCCCGACAACTACATTACTAGTATATCACAGCGTTTGGACGTTTATAAGCGTATAGCTACAATATGCACCAAAGAACAGAAAGCCGATATCATTGACGAACTAATAGACCGCTACGGTAACCCTAGCAAGTCTGTACTAGGTTTGATAGATATATCCTACCTTAGAAATAAAGCCTCCACTGTGGGTGTAACTTCTATATCTCTACAGGAAAACTGGATTAACTTCTACTCCGAATACCTAGACAACACTACACTAAATGCCCTAAACAAAGCCTTTAAAGGTAGGGTATGTTGCAACCTAAACTCCTCTAAAAAGTTCGCTACTATTAAACTCCTAAAGGACGAACCCCCTACCCAACTAATAGAAACAGCTTTAGAAAACTTTTAAACTTTTATCGTAAAGTTTCGGAACG
>CAYXNU010000286.1:0-1525 GCA_964466485.1 uncultured Ruminococcus sp. | reverse complement strand
TAGTAGAAGAATACAAGAACAAAGGCAAAACTATCCTATTTGCGGGTGACGGTATCAACGATGCTCCAGTGTTGGCACTCTCCGACGTTTCTGTAGCTATGGGCGGCTTAGGCTCTGATAGTGCTATAGAGATCTCCGACATAGTAATTATGAACGACGACATCTCCAAAGTAGCCGACAGCATTAGCATAGCTAGGCGTACCCTAGGTATAGTTAAGCAGAACATCATCTTTGCGATAGGTGTTAAAGTGATAGTACTAATACTAGGTGCTCTAGGTATAGCTAATATGGCTTTGGCAATCTTCGCAGACGTTGGAGTGTCCGTAATAGCCATTTTGAATGCTATGCGTACCCTAAGATTCAAAAACTAAAAGTTTCTACGGCGGAATGCTTACGAGCGTTCCGCTGTATTTTTATAGAAGATTTTTCTCCATTAAACTAAATATTATTAGCCCAAAACTTAATTCTAATGCTAAAAACAAGCTTTAAACTTAAAAAAAGTATCTTTTTTTCAAAAAAACTTATATTACCCTATTGACAAACAGAGATTTCTAGTATATAATATAACTTGTAAAAGAGTTAATTAATCTATTTAATATAAAGCAAAGACGCTTTCCATTATGACTGAAACTTTTTGGGTTCTTTCATATTAGGGGCGTTTTTTACTTTTTGAGAGATTCTATCTATTATTTATGAAAATATAACCTATAAGGAGTGTTGATGTTGGATAATTTTAGAGTACAAGAACCCTTTAAACAACAAGGCTTATACAATCCACAGTTTGAACACGATAACTGTGGTATCGGTTCAGTAGTGAACATTAAAGGTATCAAATCTAGAGAAGTTGTAGAGAACGCTCTACGCATAGTTGAAAACCTCGAACACCGTGCAGGTAAAGACGCAGAGGGCAAAACTGGTGACGGTGTAGGTATCCTATTACAAGTCTGTCACCCATTCTTTAAGAAAGAATGCGAAAAGCTAGGCTTTGATATCGGGGAAGAACGTGACTATGGTGTAGGTATGTTCTTCTTTCCACAGGACGAACTAAAAAGAAATCAAGCTAAAAAGCTATTTGAAATCATAGTAAAAAAAGAGGGCATGGACTTTATCGGTTGGAGAACCGTTCCTACTAACCCCGACGTACTAGGACACAAGGCTCTTGAGAGTATGCCTTACATTATGCAAGGTTTTGTTAAACGCCCTAACGATTGCAACAAGGGTTTAGACTTCGATAGAATGCTATACATCGCTAGACGTGTATTCGAGCAGAGCAACGAAAATACCTATGTGGTATCACTATCCAGTAGAACTATAGTATACAAGGGTATGTTCTTAGTTAAAGAGTTAAGACTATTCTTTAACGACCTACAAAGCGAGGATTACACTTCTGCTATAGCTACAGTGCATTCACGTTTCTCAACCAATACTAACCCTAGTTGGCAGAAAGCTCACCCAAATAGGTTTATCGTTCACAATGGTGAGATTAACACTATCACTGGTAACGCTGATAAGATGTTAGCCCGTG
>CAYXNU010000285.1:0-1544 GCA_964466485.1 uncultured Ruminococcus sp. | reverse complement strand
CTTTCAACACTCCTTAAAACTTGATGAACTTAAATGGATTGTCATTGTACCAACTCTCACGATATGGTAACTTAGTATGTTCAGCCAACTTCTTGTTAAAACCAGGGTTTTCAATCTGGTCAGCAATCTTGTTACCGAGGTATAGTATACCGTCATAGCCCATGGTAGGGCGTTTCATATCTAGAACGTGAGTAGTAGGTATTCCCAACTTAGATGCCCACGATGGCACACCTATGAACACATCGGGGTTTAACTTTTTAAGTAGATTTACTTGTTCAAAGGGTTGCATATTAGCGACATCCACCACGAAATTTTTATGTATTCCGTTTAGGTATTCAATATCCACTTGAGCATCCTCATCATAGGTTGGAGTTTCTAAGCCTACTAGTTCCATACCGAAATCATCTATTAAGGCTGCCGCAGCGAAAGAACGTCCAGTACCGCCACAGATAAAAACTTTCTTACCTTGTAGACGTAACTTAATCTTTTCAATTTCGGGTTGTATTCTAGCGTGTTCCTTTGCGATAATTTCCTCAACCTCATCTTCCTTGTGGAAAAGTTTAGCCACCCCACGAAACCACTTGTCAGTATTTCGCATACCTATAGGCATTACCGTGTGCGAATATGGTATGTCATATTCTTCTTGAAGTTGTTTCATAAACTCATCAGCGAAAACTTTGCATATAGCCGTAGATGCCTCTGCAGATGGTATCTGTTGAATCTTTTCTAGTGAACTATAGAACGGAATATAGTTCGCTGTAATACCAATCTGTCCTAGCATACGTTCAATCTCTTTTTGGTCTTTGTAGCTTATGGATACTGGAGCAAATAGGTTTATCAAGCCTTTTTGAGTAGGCTTTTTTTCGCCTTTTAGTATGTATTTAGATATTGCTAAGAATACAGCATCAAAGCCCGATGCACATATTTTCGATTTAAATCCCTCACAGTGTATAGGAATTAAAAGGGCGTTCACATTAGGTTGAGCGTTCTTTAAGATTGCGTCAACGTCATCCCCGATAATTCCTGAAGCACATGAAGTAAATACAAATATCAACTTTGGGGAGTATCTTTCTTCGGCATAGCGTATAGCCTCTAAAAGTTTCTTTTCTCCACCTAGAATTATATCTTTTTGGTCTAAGTTGGTAGTAATCAAGCGAGGACTCCTAATAATAGGCACACCTCTGTGAGCCTGACCTATTCTGTACTGCATAACACCGAGGTTTGCACAACCAGTACATCCCTGTGGGGAATGTGATATAAATACAGAATTTTCAAGGGACATTACGGCATTTATGCTGTTAATCTGTTGGCATTGCAACCCTTGTGAAAAGGTTCTATCTGCCGATTTCAAACACTTCTTTTTAAAGTTTTCTTCTAAATTTTTGCTTTCGTCGCCGTAATCGTTGTAAGTATGAGGTCTATTCTCTCTAATACCATCATATTTAACACTGCTCATTAATTTCAACTTCTTTCTTATTATATATTAATCTTCTACTTCTATTTTTGTAGATATAGAACACCGCTAATAGTATGCACCTTGCAAT
>CAYXNU010000284.1:0-1554 GCA_964466485.1 uncultured Ruminococcus sp. | reverse complement strand
AAAAAAGGAGAGATGTTTTATGGATTTAATCAATGATTTACAAGGTCTAGGAGTTAATACCGATGAAGCATTAAAAAGGTTTATGAATAATGCTTCGTTGTATGAAAGAATGCTCGGAAAACTTCCTAAAAACGTTAGAGAACTAGAAGTTATGCCATGTTTAACTACTCAAGACTATGACAAGGCTTTGCAGAATGCACACACCTTAAAGGGCGTAATGGGTAACCTATCGGTAACACCACTATACAATGGCTACTCCGAAATAGTAACCCTACTTAGAGCCAATGACCCCGAAAAAGCGACAGATACACTCAAAAGTATCCTTCCTATACAGGATACTATAATATCTCGTATTGAGAACAATAGCTAATATTTTCGTGTTGCAATTGGGAGGTTTTTTTATGAAAAAGACTATTTTAATAGTCGATGATATGGAGATTAATAGAGCTATACTTAACGAGGGCTTTAAAGATGACTACAACATCCTAGAGGCTGATAACGGTTTACAAGCCCTTGATATTATCAACTCTAATGAAAATATTTCGGCTGTGTTATTAGACTTAGTTATGCCACAAATGGACGGAATGACAGTACTACGCAAAATGAACGAAAGCGGTAAGATGGTTCATATACCTGTGTTTATCATTACTGCTAATGATAACGAAGATTTATTGATGGAGGCTTACAACTTAGGTGCAGTGGACGTTATTACCAAACCTTTCTTAATAAACTTTCTAAAGTGCAGAGTTAGCAACATTATAGAACTTTACGAACACAGAAACGATTTGGAAAAAATCGTGAATGAACAACTAGAACGCTTGAACGCTCAAAATAGGTCTTTAATAGAAACTTTAGCATCTATCATAGAGTTTAGAGATTGCGAGTCGGGAGAACACGTTAAACGCATAAGCGGTTTAACTGACATCTTAATGACTAAGGTTACTAAGATGTATCCCGAATACTATGTGCCTCAAGCTGAAATAGATAAGATAGTTTTAGCGTCGGTTTTACACGACGTTGGCAAAATTAGTATCCCCGACGGTATACTAAACAAACCAGCACGTCTTACTAATGAGGAGTTTGAGATTATGAAACTCCATACCGTAAAGGGTTGCGAAATCCTTGAGAGTATGCCAAAAGGTATGATGGATACGGACATTTACAACTACAGCTACGACATTTGCAGACACCACCACGAACGTTGGAACGGCAAAGGTTACCCCGACAAACTCAGTGGTGACGATATTACTATTTGGTCGCAAGTGGTATCGGTTGCAGATGTTTACGATGCTTTGACTTCTCCTAGGGTCTACAAATCCGCATTCGACCACGATACCGCTGTGAAAATGATTTTTAACAATGAGTGCGGTGTGTTTAATCCTAAGGTGTTGAACGCTTTTGAACAGTCCCTAGAGGTTATCAAAAACCGAAACATAAACTTAAAGTAGGGAACGGCGATTCGCCGTTCCGTTATTAAGAACAACGGCGTTCCGTAATATAAAATTTAAAATATAAAAATAGAATATATTGAAAAAAATTAGTTATTATATGTTA
>CAYXNU010000283.1:0-1555 GCA_964466485.1 uncultured Ruminococcus sp. | reverse complement strand
CACACTACCATGTGTACTTCTATGATAACGGGTGAAGTTCCCGTCAGTTACTACTAACGCACAAACGCTTTCGGACTGCCCTCACAGACCCATTCGGGAAAGCAACACCATCGGCTTACACCAACCGCCGACTCTCTGTAAGTGAATACTTAACTTACTATCTCTGCTCAAAGGTTTTAAAATATTAAGTTCATATCATGTTAATATTATACTCGCAAACTAGGTATTTGTCAACCATCACATTGTACAAAAAAACTAATACAATATCGTCACTTTGCACAATATATGCGGAACGCCTATTTGCCGTTCCGCAATTTTATGTTAATTAGTTTGTGAATAGTTTCCTAAGAACTTAAAGTAATCCAGTTCGTTTTTCATAGAGGTTAGTAGTGACGATACCACTACATCGTCAACAGAACCCTCAAAGTCTAGGTAGAATACTACCTCGAAACTTCCATCCATAATAGGGCGACTTTCTAGTTTTACTAGGTTTAAACCGCACACGAAAAACTTAGTAAGACCTCTATATAGGCTACCTTTAACGTGTGGAATGTTCAACACTACAGATATTATATTAGCGTCCTTAGACTTTTTAAACTTGTTGGATATGCACACAAACTTAGTGTAGTTTGGTAGAACGTCGGAAATATCTTTTACTATAGGCTCTAAACCGTATAGCTTAGCACAATGTTCGGAACATATAGCCCCGATAGGTTCGTCGCTCTCTAGGACGTACTTAGCCGATAGGGAAGTGTTGCCGTGTTCGTGGGTTTCTAGGTGATACTTTTCTATAAACTCGGAACACTGTGCAAACCCTTGTGGATGAGAATATACTTTCTTAACATCCTGTAGTTTGGTATCTTTTTTTACAGCCAAACAGTGTGACACTGGAACGTCTACAGTGTTTGTGATGTAAAGGTCATGGTTTCTTAGTAGGTCATAGGTAGCACTAATAGACCCCGATGTAGAATTTTGTATAGCTAGTACTCCGAAATCATCCTTGCCACTTTCCACAGCCTGACAAACATCGTTGAAAGTATCCATGTAGTCTATGTTGCACTTTGGGAATATTTTCAATACAGCCTGTTCAGTGTTAGAGCCTTTAATACCGAAACAAGCCACATTAGGAACGTCATTAATAACTAAAGGTTCATACTCCATAAAAGCGTCTTTAAAGAGGGTTTGCTGTTGTATGCTCTTGCCTATATCCATGATTTGCAAGAATAGGCTTTCCGTGCCATTCTTTAGCCAGTCTGGGGAGTTTGCAGTAACTCTCTCTATAACTTGATTTTCTCTACCCTGTTGGAAGATTTGCATATTGTTAGCTTGTTTGTACTTAGCAACGTCTATGTTTATTTCCATACGACGTTTAAAAAGTTCTAGAATTTGGTTATCTATGTTATCTATTTCACTTCTTAGTGATGTTAAATCCATGAAAAAACACTCCTTAAAACATTATTATACTACTATAATTATACACTCAAGACTATTACATTGTCAAGGAAAAATATTTGTTGTTCCGCACAAAAAGGCTACCATTTTTATAGTGGGAATA
>CAYXNU010000282.1:0-1559 GCA_964466485.1 uncultured Ruminococcus sp. | reverse complement strand
TTTTGAGGGTAGTTGTCGCCAAAACCTATTACATAGCTAAAGTTGTTAGGGTTGTCACCTAGACAGTAGTTAATCTGTTTTTCAGCGAATTCTTCATACTTAGCGGAATTAGTAGGGTCGCTTTCTGCGATGTAGTCGCTCCAAACACTAGCTAAGAAACCCGCAGTAGTAGCGTATCTAAGAGAACCCCATTGACTCATCCATACTAGACCGCCATCGGTAGTAGTTTTGTCGTCAGTGCCGTTTGCCCATGTATCAAGGTGTTTGTTTACACGTTGAGCGTATGTGCTGTCGCCAGTATTCATGGCATATAGTAGCATACCGCCTTGCATAACGTCATCCCAACACTGACCCCAAGTGTAACTCAACTCTGTAGATTGGTTCATGGTGTTTAGGTTAGGTATGTAAGATGTAGCCTTGTCAAGATACTCTTGTTCGCCAGTAGCCATATATAGCCAGTTAGCAGCCCAAAATAGCTGATCCCAGAAACCGCTCCATGAGTCGTAATAACCTGCGGCAGCGGTATAGTCGTCATCGGAACGATAGGTGTCGGCTATCTCAAATAGATTCTTAGCGTGTTCTATATAGTATGAATAGTTTTCGTTGTCTTCACCGAGAGCCAAAGCACCTGCAGCCAAAGCAGCCGCCATAGAACCCGTCACGCATGAAGCCTTACAAGTATAGTATGGACGTTCCATTTCTAGTTCTATAAGTTCAGCAGAACCCCACCACTTGTGGTCTGCACCGCCGTCGCCTATTTGGTATACTACCTCGTCACCGAGGTCGCAACGTGCTAGATAGTCCAAAACAAAGTCTAGATTGTTTCTGTATTCTTCGCCTAAACCAGTAGCGTCTACGCCGTCGCCGTAAGCGTATAGACCCCACGCTAACATGGTAGCAGAATATGACATTGGCAAGTTAAACTTAACATGGTCACCAGCATCGAACCAACCGCCAGTGATGTAATCGTTAGTAGTAGAATCTCCACGCCATTCAACTTCATTCCAATCTGGTAGTTCTCCTGATTGTTGAACTTCGTAAAAATACAATGATTTTTGTAGTACCTCTGCATAGTTGTACTCGCCAGTGCTTTCCGTGGCACTAACAGTGGTTGGCATTGCCAACGCTATCGAGGAACACATACTTAGTGCGGTAATCATTGAGATTACTCTTTTACTTAAACTTTTCAAAAAAATACCTCCCAAATGTGTTACTTAAACTATTGTGAAATATAAACACATATATTCGACATATACACTATTATTATATCAAAGTATTCAAAGTTTGTCAACAAAAAAGATAGGTTCCCGAACATCGGAAACCTACCATTAGTATGCCTATGGCGAGACTTGAACTCGCACGATGTTTCCATCAAGGGATTTTGAGTCCCTCGTGTCTGCCGATTTCACCACATAGGCCTTTATTAATACCACAACTGATACTGTTATTATATCACAACTCTTTTTAAAAGTCAAGCATTATTTTAAATTTTTTTTATTTTTTTAAAATCGCACAAAGAAAACCTCCTCAAATTTTTCTGCAAAAATTGGATAATTTAA
>CAYXNU010000281.1:0-1561 GCA_964466485.1 uncultured Ruminococcus sp. | reverse complement strand
AAACCTAAAAATTTACTTATTCAAACCGCCTCCTAAGCCAAGTTTCAACGTTAGTTCAGTAGTATTTAGTGAACTCACGTTAGTTTCAAGATTGCATTGTAGACCCTATTAGTAGCGTTGCCGTCACACATAGACATATACTTTTTGCGAAAGTTTTCCACCTTTAGGGGGTCGTAGTGTTCAAAGCTAGATACTACCGCCTCTGATAGACTTTCGCCATCCTCCACGATATCTGCGGGGAGTTCGTAGTAGTCTAAGTAGAAACCTCTTTTTGAGTAGTACTCTTTAAAGTCTGGGACGAATAGTACCAAAGGCTTATCGAATAGCAGATACTCAAATATTACCGTAGAGTAATCGGAGATTAGAACGTCTACTACAGGTAGTAGCCTCTCTGTAGGGATGTTACAAGTTTGGTACTCTTTGCCCTTAAAGTGGGGGTGTAGTTTTTGTATCACGAACCACTCATTGCCTAGTTTAGAGCCTAGAGCCTCTATGTATTCTTTGCCTACTAGTTTAGGGCTACCAGCGTTCCCACGGAAAGTAGGAGTCCATAGTACAACCTTTTTTCCCATAGCTTGTGGATATTCTTTATAGAAGTCTGTTTTACACTGTGATATATAATCCTCATTAAAGAAACAGTCTGTGCGACAGATACCTAAAGCCTTTACGTTATCCTTTGGGATTTTAAAAGCACTAGCATAGACGTTCTCACACATGGGAGAACTTACCGTTACTAGGTCAAAGTTTTTCGAGGGAGAACCCTTATAGTTTTTAGATATGTCATCTTCTGCATCATAGCCGAACTTTTTAAAAGCCCCGCAACCGTGCCAAAGTTGTACTACAAAAGTTTCCTTGCGTTTTTCCGCAGAGGACACTGGCAAAAAGTAGTCGCATATGATTACATACTTAGCACTAGCATAGCATTTCATAAAGTATAGCATACTCTTAACAGTCGCCCCAAAGCCACTGTGTCCGTAGTCGCAAAAGATGTCTATAACTTCAAAGCCTTCACTTTTAAACTTTTCGTGTAGGAGTTCCATGCTATAAGGTAGCTTAGTATTGTGTGCATCTGCAAAGATAACCCTCTTATTAGATACTTCAACGTTGCTAAAAAGCTTATAGAACACAGGCAGAATTTTCGTCTGCAAAAGTTTTTTTAAAGACTGTTTTATTAATAGTTTATCAAATTTCACAAAATCACCACACACTATAGACTACCTTAAAATATATCACAGAATTGCTATATTGTCAAGAACACTCAAAGATAAAAGTATCTACACAAAGTATACTAAACTTGTGCAATTGACACAACATCACAAATAGTATATAATATGTATTGAAACTTTGTAGGGAATGGCGATTGCTTTATATCGTAATGCCGTTTATTTTAAAGAGTTAAGATAATGCAATGAATATGTTATGTAGGGAACGGCGATTCGCCGTTCCGTGGATAAAAAAAAAGCTTTCCGCTAAATGAAAGAGGTGACTAATTTTGGAACACAAAATAGAATACAGTATGTTAATATCTGTATACAGTGGCGAAAAACCTAAATACTTCGAT
>CAYXNU010000280.1:0-1580 GCA_964466485.1 uncultured Ruminococcus sp. | reverse complement strand
CATAGTGTGGATGTACTATAGTACCGCTTTTTTTATCTGTATTATTTGACATTGTTCAGTTACCTCCTAAAGTTTTACTACTTCGTCTAATATTTCGGGATGGTTTGCTAATGCAAATGGGTCTTCTTGATTTACCCACCAATCAGTGTAAGGTAACTTCACATGACGTTGCAACACTTGATTGAACTTCTTTCTGCTTACTATTTCTAGCAATATTTCACCAACTCTAATCATTCCGTCATAACCTACTGGAATGTGTTCGTCACCCATAGGCAAAGCAGGTATACCCAACTTAGCAGCCTCTGGGGCTAAACCTTGATGGCGTATGATTACAAAGTCGGTTTTAACACGTCTAAAGATGTTGCTCAATTGGTACGCTTGAGTTTTACTTACAGTAAAGTGTTCAATATCGCCATAGTTGTCAACTAAGTGTTTTAGCGTGTTTTGATGTTCCAAACCGCTATCGTATACTGGGTCATGGTGGAATACTAGCGAACCTTGTACACCTATGCCCAACTCTCTAAGCACGGAAATTAAACCGTGAGAGTATGAAGAACCTGTCATAATGAAACCGTTTAAACCTTTAAGTTGTTCACGGAGTTCTAATATTCTAGGCATAACTCTCTTGTGTTCGGATTCTATGTAATCTTCAATAATATCCTCTTTTCCTACTACCTTAGCTATAGCCCTAAGCCATTCGTCAGTGGCTTTAAAACCGTAAGGTTGAGGGGCATCTATCTGTGGAACGCCGTAGTTTTGTTCTAGGGCGGTAGCCATATATGAACCCAACGTATGACAGAAAGTAGCAGTAGCAACAGCCTCTGTAGCTTGATGTAACTCATCATAACTAGCAGTATCTATCATGTAGTTTACTCTTAGACCTAAAGGCTTTAGCATATCTGTGAAGTAGTCGCTACCCCAAAGAGCCACTATGTTGATAAGGTCATTTTGCTTTTTAGGTTGCTTGTTGACTATCTGTCTAACTACACCGTGTTGGGAAATATCGAAACCGGTACTCCAGTGCTTACTACGGAAACCCTCACAGTGTAGGGGTACTACTGGTATTCCAACTTCTGCTTCCATTTCATCGGCTATGCTGTCGATATCCTCGCCTATGATAGCTGTGGAACAGGCCATAGATATAAATATAGCTTTAGGATTAAACCTCTCTTTAGCATCTCTAATAGCTTGACGTAGCTTATCACTAGCACCGAAAACCATATCTTTTTCTAGTAGGTTAGTACTAAATATTTGTAGGTTTTGGATAGGCTTACCTCTCCTAGTTAGTCCCATCTTAAAGGCAAGGTTAAACCATGGGTTATCAGCGGAACAACCTATAGGTGCGTGTTGTATTAGTATACAGTCGGTAATGTTACCGATTTGGCATTCTACTATAGAGTTTGCACACATAGTTTGTTGATTTAGTGGCATATTTAATTCACAAAGCTTACAGGCTTTCCTTGAACCACAACCACCCTTTTTGTTTTGGCTTCTTTCGTCATAGTTAGACGCTTCAAGTAAGTCCGAGGCTTTTCCGTCCCAAGCGGTAATAGTTCCAAGACGCATTTCACGGTTCTCAA
>CAYXNU010000279.1:0-1591 GCA_964466485.1 uncultured Ruminococcus sp. | reverse complement strand
CGTCTTATCGAATACAATCGTGTCTATCTTATCGAGCGCTTCAAGATAGTTGCCTAACTCGATAAGACTAGCTATCGAATTGACATTTAAAAAAATTTTCGTGTAAACATTAACTTTGTCCATCGGGATTTTCACTGAATGGGTGTTCATTTAGGGTATAGTTTCCAAAGGTGTAACCATCTTCCACCCATGCACCTAAACCCTCATAAAAGCCAACATAGACAATTTTGCCATTGCGGATAACCCATTCCATGCCATAGTTAGATTCCCATTTACAATCTAAATCCATATCCACAGCAAGGGTATTATAATCTTTAACCTTTGTAAACTTAATCTTAGCTGGTGAAATATACTTTAAAATCTCTCTGCCCTCGACGTGTTTAGGCATATTGTAACTTTCTAAGTACTCATCTAAGCCGACTTCATAGGCTGTTTTAAAGTCCTCGAAACAGCGTATAGAATACTTGCAAAGGTCATCTATAACATTGTCCGGTAGAGAATCCAACATATTAAGACACTTTCTAACGTACCAAAGAGGTACATTTTTAGAAATGTTTATATCTATGCTACAGTCTAAAAACTTAATGTAGAAAGTGCCTTGAAACTCAGTTCCCGATTTATATAGGTATTCTATCATGACTACTTTTCCTTGATGGAGTTAAGTAATCCGCCTTTGTTAATGATATTTTGAATGAACTCAGGGAAAGGTTCAGCTTGATAAGTTTCGTTCTTAGTTAGGTTAGTAATAACACCAGTATCGAAGTTTACTTCTACCTTGTCGCCCTTTTCAATCTTTTCGGAGGCCTCTTTACATTCAAGGATAGGCAAACCTACATTGATAGAGTTTCTGTAGAATATTCTAGCGAAAGTACTTGCAATTACGCAAGAGATACCACTAGCCTTAATGGATATTGGTGCGTGTTCTCTAGAAGAACCACAACCAAAGTTTTCAGTAGCCACGATAATGTCGCCCTCTTGAACGTTATTAACGAAGTCGGGGTCGATATCTTCCATGCAGTGTTGAGCCAACTCTTTGTGGTCTGCGGTGTTTAAATATCTTGCAGGGATAATAACGTCAGTATCTACGTTATCGCCGTACTTGTGAACAGTTCCTAATGCTTTCATAACAAAAAACCTCCTAATTACATAACTTCCGAAACATCGGAAATTTTACCAGTGATTGCACTTGCAGCAGCAATAGCTGGACTTGCTAGGTATACTTCACTTTCAACGTGACCCATTCTACCTACAAAGTTTCTGTTGGTAGTGGATACCGCTCTTTCGCCCTTAGCTAGAATACCCATGTGTCCGCCTAGGCATGGACCACAAGTAGGTGTAGATACTACACAACCAGCCTCTACAAAAGCTTCTAGGAAGCCTTCTTTTAGTGCTTGTAGGTATACTTTTTGTGTTGCAGGTATGATAATACATCTAACGTTTTTAGCAACCTTTTTACCCTTTAAGATTTCGTAAGCAGTCTTTAAGTCTTCGTATCTGCCGTTAGTACAAGAACCGATAACTACTTGGTCTATCTTTATGTCGCCTACTTCGTCTATAGTCTTAGTGTTTTCTGGTAGGTGTGGGAAAGATA
>CAYXNU010000278.1:0-1619 GCA_964466485.1 uncultured Ruminococcus sp. | reverse complement strand
CTTGACTTTTCGCTCATCTAAATATATAATTATAGTAAGTAAAACATAATATTAACATTGAAAGGGAGTTGCAAATGAATAAAAAAGTTTTCCATAGAAATTTTTTTATATTTTTGGTAGTGGTGGTGCTAGTGGTATCCATAGGGGGAACTTTAACGGCTTGTACACAGCAGAGTACCTCTAGTGAGGGTACTGCCACAAGTAAGAGCGTTACTAGTATAGACGACCTAGTGGGGGCTACTATAGGGGTGCAGTTAGGCACTACAGGGGACATATATGCCTCGGAGTATGAGGAGCAAGGCTCTACTATAGAACGCTATACGAAGTCTGCGGACGCTGTACAAGCCCTTAAACAAGGCAAGATAGATTGCATAGTAATAGACCAACTACCAGCACAAGCTTTTCTAGAAAACAATTCAGACCTTTCCATATTAGAGGACGTTTTTGCTACTGAGGAGTATGCCATATGCATATCCAAAAAGAATACCACTCTAAAGCAAGATATAAACTCAGCTATTGCACAACTAAAAGCCGACGGCACTCTAGACAAGATTACCGACAACTACATAGGCGACGACACCAAAGGAACGTACCAGTATACCTCCCCTAGTGGTGTTGACAGAAGCAATGGTACTCTTACGGTGGCTACTAACGCTACCTTTGAACCCTATGAGTACATGGAGGGCGGTAACATCGTTGGCATAGACATAGACCTTGCACAGGCTATCTGTGACATTTTGGGTATGGATTTGCAGATAGAAAACATTGAGTTTGATGCTATCATAAACGCTGTGCAGTCGGGTAAGGCGGACGTTGGTATATCCGGTATGACGGTCACTGAGGACAGACTTAAAAGCATAGACTTTACAGATACCTATACTACATCCACACAGGTTATAGTGGTGTCAAATGATACCGTTGCTAGTGCTAATACTAGTCTTAAAGACAAGCTATACACAAACTTTATAGAGGATTCCCGTTGGAAGAACATTACTAACGGTTTAGCTACCACTCTAGAGATAAGTTTCTTTTCTGTGGTTATAGGCATAATACTAGGCTTTATAATAGCCATATTGCGTAGCACTTGCGACAAGACCGAAAAGTACAAACTCCTTAACGCTCTACTAAAAGCCTACCTAACGGTTATTAGGGGTACACCGTCCATGATACAACTGCTAATAATCTACTATGTAATATTTGCCTCATCAAACGTGAACAAGATAGTAGTAGCTATAATAGCCTTTGGTTTGAACTCCTCGGCATACATAGCCGAAATAGTAAGGGCTGGTATCATGTCAATAGACAACGGACAGTTTGAGGCTGGTAGAAGTTTAGGCTTTAGCTACCGACAGACTATGCTATACTTTATCATACCACAAGCCTTTAAGAACGTACTACCCGCCCTATGCAATGAGTTTATCGTGCTTATAAAGGAAACTTCCATTTCGGGATACATCGGCATTATGGACTTAACCCGTGGCGGTGACTATATCCGTAGCCGTACTTACGAGGCTTTCCTCCCACTGATAGCCGTGGCTTTAGTCTACCTAGCAATAGTTCTAATACTAACGTGGCTAGTGGGCAAACTTGAAAGAAGATTGCAGAAAGTGTAGGGAACG
>CAYXNU010000277.1:0-1631 GCA_964466485.1 uncultured Ruminococcus sp. | reverse complement strand
GCTAACCCACTGCAATGCAACGTTTCCCGCAACGTACTTTTTACTCTCTGGGACTACTACTAGAACAAGGCATAGGCAACAGAGTAGTAGGTATGCAAAATAACAAGATTGTAGACTTCGACATTCAAGAAGCTTTAACTATGAAGAAAGAGTTCCCAGTTGACCTATACAAGATTGCTAACGAAATTTCCATATAGTTTAGACTTATCATTATATGCTAAAACAGACCGCTTTTTTAAGAGTGGTCTGTTTTTTTGTCGCCTATTTTAATTAATAAAAAGTTTACAATTATGGCAAAATATTCATAATATTTGTTTACTAAGACTAACATATTTGTATTTTAAATATGAGTATGTTATACTATTTTTGTAGGGAATACCTATTGTAAATTTAAGAGAGGAGTTTTTTTATGGTTAAAGAAAAGTTTAACGTCACTGGTATGACTTGCACTAACTGTAGTTCCCATGTGGAAAGAGCAGTTTCTAAACTGGATGGCGTTAAAGATGTAAAAGTAAACCTTATGAGTAACAACATGGTGGTAGACTATGACGAAACCTCTTTAAAGCCTAACGATATAGTAAATGCAGTAGTGTCGGCGGGGTACGGTGCTACACCTAGTGAATCCACTAGTAAACAAGATACATCCACTACCCAAACCGATGAGGCACAAAAAGTTAAACAACAGCTAATATATTCAGCGGTGTTCTGTGTACTGCTATTCTATATATGCATGGGCGGAATGGTAGGTTTACCGTTACCTAACTTTTTAGGTAGTGAACATATGGTTTTAAATTCCGTGGTGCAACTATGTTTAGCAATGCCTTTGATATTTATAAATAGAGGGTATCTAGTAAGGGGATTTAAGGCTGTAAAGAGCAAGTCACCAAACATGGATACGCTAACCTCTTTGGGAGTGGTATCCTCGTTCATATATAGTTTGTGGTCGCTGTTTGTAATGATTTACCATTTAGAAGATGGTCACATGGATATGGCAATATCCAACCACAATATGTACTTTGAAACCGCTGGTATGATTCCAACCTTTGTAACGATAGGCAAATATTTAGAGGCTCGTTCCAAAAAGAAGACTACATCTGTAGTAGAGAAGTTAATCGGGCTATCGCCAAATACCGCTACTATATTAAAAGATGGTGACGAAGTAGAAATCCCTATTGAGCAATTGCAAATAGGGGATATTTTAACTCTAAAACACGGGCAAAAGGTCGCCTGTGATGGCTCTATAGTAGAGGGTAGCTGTCTAGTAGACCAATCTGCCATTACTGGAGAGAGTATCCCTGTAGATAAAACTATAGGCGATAGTTTAATAGGCGGTACTGTAAGCGTTGGCGGATACTGTAAGTTTAAGGCTGAAAGAGTAGGCTCTAATACTATGCTATCTCAAATAGTAGAACTAGTAGAAGAAACTGCTGGTAGTAAGTCATCATTTACACGCTTAGCCGATAGGATTAGTAGAGTATTCGTTCCAGTGATAGTATCCATAGCGGTGTTAGTAACTATAGTTTGGCTATGTATGGGATATGGTTTAGGGTTTGCCATAGGCATGGGAATATCCGTGGTAGTAATATCATGTCCATGTGCATTAGGTTTGGCTACACCTACCGCCGTAATGA
>CAYXNU010000276.1:0-1636 GCA_964466485.1 uncultured Ruminococcus sp. | reverse complement strand
TTAGCTTGTTGCACACCACTGTCAGTGGTATCAGTACTTTTTAATGAGGATATTATATCGCAACCTGAAAAGTTCGACAATGCTAACAACAGTGTCATGCTTAGTAAAACATTCTTTCTCATAAAACCTTACCTCTTTTACATAGTTTAACGCTAATTCGATAGAACACAAAACCTGTCCATTTTGAAACGAATTTGCGTAATTTTAAAATTTCCGTTCAATGGTTATGCCACAATTAAATTATATCTCAAAAAAAGTTATATGTCAAGGATATATTGTTTTTGTAGGAAATATATATGGTAAAATTTACTTTATCCACAGAACAGTGTTTGTTTTATTCACGGAACGGCGAATTTCTATTCCCTACACTAGAACTTTTTTCCTCAAGTTTAATTTTAAACTTTGCATTAAACTATCTGTTGTCAACCTTTTCGGGGTACATATCATGTTGAGTTAAGCGGTCGAAAGCTACCTTTTCCCAAACGGTATCTTTTCTGCCGTAGTTGCAGTAAGGGTCTATGGATATGCCACCTCTAGGGGTGAACTTTCCCCAAACCTCGATGTACTTAGGATTCATAAGCTTAATTAAATCTTTCATGATGATGTTCACACAATCCTCGTGGAAGTCGCCATGGTTTCTAAAACTAAATAGGTATAACTTTAAGGACTTGCTTTCTACCATCTTTACATCCGGCACATAGGATATGTATATGGTAGCAAAGTCAGGTTGCCCAGTAATAGGGCATAGGCTAGTAAATTCAGGGCAGTTGAACTTTACAAAGTAGTCATTGTCTTGATGTTTGTTTACGAAAGTTTCTAATACCTCAGGGGCATAGTCGCTAGGGTACTTAGTCCCTTGATTTCCCAGTAACGTGATACCCTCTTTTTCTTGTGCGTTTCTACCTTCCATTTTAAATTCTCCTTTTAGTATAAATCTAACCCATTTGCGAGAAATGCCTCACGTCTGTCACGGCAAGTTCCACAGACCTTGCAAGGTTCGTCTTTGCCCTCATAGCAAGACCATGTTAGTTGGTAAGGCACTCCTAAGCCTACACCAATCTTAACCACATCTTTTTTGGTAAGGTTCACGAATGGTGCAACTATTTGCAACTGGTGTCCGCTACCCTCGTATATAGCGGTGTTCATGGCATCGTTAAAGACCTTGCTACAGTCGGGGTAAGCATTACCGGCACTGTCGTCAGCGTGAGCACCATAGTATATAACGTCGCACTCTTTAGACAACGCTATTGCACTAGCTGACGACAAAAACAAGCCATTCCTAAATGGTACATAGGTGGATACTGGTTTGCCATCGGTTTTGGATAGCTGTTCTGCATAGGTTTCGTGAGGTATCTCCTCACTGGATTGGCTTAGCAGTGAACAGTTTGAAAACTGAAACATTTGGGACAAGTCTAGCTGTAGGTGTTCCACACCATAGTGTTGAGCAATCTTGTTGGATGCTTCTATCTCTTTAATATGCTTTTGTCCATAGCTTATAGATAACGCTATTACGTTATCTTTGCCATACTTATCTATAGCCATGGCTAGACAGGTAGTGCTATCCACACCACCAGAAAATAGTACTAATGCTTTACTCATATTCCTTGATTTTCCTTTCATGTATATTTTGTATATC
>CAYXNU010000275.1:0-1639 GCA_964466485.1 uncultured Ruminococcus sp. | reverse complement strand
TTGTAGTACTTGCCATTAATGGTATGTAGGTTTTCGCAACCATCAAATACGCCCTCACCTAGGTTGGAAATAACTGCACGGCTAGTAATAGTTATACTCTCTAAAGAATGGCTATACATAAAAGTATAGTTTCCCATGTCTTTAACGTTTTCAGGGAGGATTACTTTTTTTAAGTGTTTACAGCCAGTAAAAGCACCGTTTTCAATCTCGGTTACTTTGTCGGGAATAGTATACTTTTCTAGAGGCTTACCGGCTGGGTATGCTACTAATTTTAACTTGCCGTTGGGTAGCCTTTGGAATAGTACACCATCTATACTGGTATAGTATACGTTGCTATCATCGACGATTATATCGGTTAGGTTGGAATAAGCAAAAACTTGTTCTCCAATCTCTTTAACATCATAGGGAATGTTTACGGTTGTTAGGGAAGTTCCATAAAAAGCCTTTTTGCCAATGTGCGTTACAGACGTTGGAATGTCTATAGTTTTTAGTGCGGAACTTGAAAAAGCCTCGTCACAAATGGTTTTTAGGGATTGTGGAAGTTCAATACTTTCTAGACTTCTGCAAGACTCAAAAGTTCTTTCGGGAATTTTACTGAGAGTTTTTGGCCACCTAATAGCATTTAGCTTACTGCAACCGCTAAAACAACCCACACCCATTTTATATACTCCATCCTCTATTATGACTTTTTTTAGGTTTTTGCAACCTTTAAAACTAGATGAGTTAATTTGCTCTACACTGTGTGGAATTAACACTTCTACAATGATGTTATTTTTTAGGAATGGATATCCTGCTTTTGTAATGTGATGATTTTCCAATAGAAATTCATCATCCACTGAAAATTCTTTGTTGGCAAAACCATCACCTATAGCAGTAATCTTATCTGGGAGTACCACTATACTTTCTTTGCCGTTGTAATCTGTCAATCTGCCATTTTCGGCAAGTAGGTCATGTCTACTAAATAAACATTCTAGGGCTGATGGATTATTTTTAAAAGTAAGTTTCTTAGTACCAGTAATAGGAGTAATCTCCTTTGGAGTTGTAGTATTAGTAGTTTCAGCCTCTGTAGGTGTAGTGTTGTCCGATTTGCTTTCGCTTTCGTCAACCTGTGCTGTAGGAGTTTCAACTGGAGTTGTAACTGTGACTACCATTCCACTTTCAGTAGAATAGCTATGGGTAGTATGTTCACAAGAGAGTAACTTTCTGTAAGAGTTTAATATAGTAGCATTGTCATAGGTTTGACCGTTTAGTTGGGTTAGTTTGGTGCAATCTTTAAAGACATCGTCGCCCATATACTTTGGGGTACACTTAATGGTAACAGATGTTAAAGATGTACATCCAGCAAATGCTTTATCATAGATACTTACTAAATTGCCGTCTATTTCCACAGTGGTTAGGTTAGGACAATTATTAAAAGCACCGTCGTCGATAGTTTCAACACTATCGGGAATTTTCAACTCTATTAGACTATCCTTGTAAGTAACTATATCTTTTGGAATGGTAATAACTTCTGTAGGTATTTCTAAAACTTTTCTAACACCTATGTACTTTTTTAGAACACCCTCTTGAATTGTAAAGTCTGCGTCTTCCCATGCTTTTTTTAAATCGCTAAAGAATCCCATAATTATTTTCTCCTTTT
>CAYXNU010000274.1:0-1652 GCA_964466485.1 uncultured Ruminococcus sp. | reverse complement strand
ACTGCTGTGTTTGATGGTCAAGCGGTACACTGGGTAAAACAAGAAGTACATACTGCTTTAAAGTTTGTGGTAATCATTCCCGATTTTGAACTCTCCACAGAAAAAGCACGTTCTGCCCTACCTAAAGAAGTTTCTCACAAGGATGCGGTTTACAACCTCTCAAGGGCTTCGCTATTTTCTGCTTCGCTACTTACTGGCAAGTATGAAAATCTACGCACTGCCGTTGGCGATAGGTTGCACCAACCCTATAGGTTGCCTTTAATTCCCCATGCGGATGAGGTCTTTAAGATAGCCTACACTTTGGGGGCATACGCTATGTACATTAGTGGTGCTGGTCCTAGCTTAATGGCTATCGTGGACGAAAAGAACAGTTTCTTTGCTGGTAAGATGCGTTTCGCTTTAGACCAACGCAACCTTAACAACTGGAGGGTTGTGGAACTCTCTATAGATAACAAGGGTACTGTATTAATGGATTAAAGATTAAAATAGGAACACTCATTCTTTGGGTGTTCCTTAATTTTTTTAAATATTTTTTTGTAATTATATATTCCTCTGTAGACAGTATAGCTTTTCGCCGTCGCCATCGACTATAACCCTTTGGGTTTTCAAAGCCTCGTCTATAGATAGCCTTTTTTCGTAGATGTCATAGAAAGTTTGCATATCCAAAGTAATGGTAGCGTCCTTGTCCTTGTACTCGTAAGGTTCTATGTAGACGTTTCCATTTTTCACTTCTACATAGAAAGGCTCTGGCATAAACTCTTTCATATGAACTTCTATTGCACCGTAGGTAGGTAATCCCACCAGTTTTTTAGTAGCAATAACTTTTCTAATCTTATCACAAAATTGGCAAATTTCCTGTGATGGCATATAGATACCCCTTTTCTTATTTTTATAATATAAACCCACATTAAACATTAAATATATTTTCCAATAGCAGTGTGCCAGTCTTAGTTTTAAAGATTTTGCTCTTTACGCTTTTCACGCTTTCGATAGAGTTATCATCTTCAAAGAGGTTTACTAAGAAGTCAGCCTCTACTAAGATTTGATAGTCTGCCCCTTGAATATTTTCATAAGTGTGATGATGTCCCACAAGGTAGCAAACCCTATCTATAACGGACTTTTCAAAGCCTAGCGTTTCAAGAAGCTTTTTAGCCTCTGGCACTCCCTCAACCTCTTGATACTTTCCAGCAGTACTATGATACTTCAACTCGCTATTCTTAATACCTATATCATGCACTATAGATGCCACTTCCAAAGTGAATAGTTCATCTTTAGAGAGGCTTTCAAGTTCGCCTATACACCTAGCGTAAGAATGCACTTTTATATAGTGATTAATCCTTTTCTTATCGCCCTTGAAATATTCTGTCATAGCAACTTTTAACTTTTCAATCATAAGTTCACCCTTTTCGTTTTTTCGGAATGATTACACTTTCAAACTATGTACTACTATAGATATTCTATCACGATATGAAAAAAAAATCAAGATGCAAATCAATTTTCAAATTTCGCTATCTTTTATTTACAATTAAGCAATTCTGTGGTATAATGTTATATGTATGGGGTTGTTCCCCGAAAATCTATTTTAGAAAGGTTTTAGCTATGAGCAAAAGTAAACATAAAAAGTATGCCCTCAGAGTGGACAGAGTTATCAT
>CAYXNU010000273.1:0-1660 GCA_964466485.1 uncultured Ruminococcus sp. | reverse complement strand
GCCAAACTATACTACCATTCAAGTATGACAAAAAGTTAAACGCTTTAGGTATAAAATGTAAGATATTCAATCCGTTTGTGCCTTTGCTATCGTCTATACAAAATAACCGTGACCATCGTAAAATCGTCGTGATAGATGGGCATACTGCTTATACTGGCGGTGTAAATCTCGCTGATGAGTACATAAACGAAATACATCGTTTTGGGCATTGGAAAGATACCGCTATAAAACTACATGGTGAGGCTGTCGTAAACTTTACCATGATGTTCTTTAATATGTGGAACTACACTAATAAGTCTAATGAGAATAACTATCAAGATTACTTTCCACATAAGTATCACCCCGAAAGTTTCCAAAGCGATGGCTATGTTATGCCCTATGGAGATATTCCTATAGATGACGAACACGTCGGAAAGAATGTATACATTGATATTATTTCTAAAGCGAAAGATTACGTCTATATAATGTCACCATACTTAATACTAGATAGCGAAACTATCACAGCTATGGAGATAGCCTCCAAAAGCGGTGTTAAGATTAAACTAATAGTCCCAGCTATTCCCGACAAGTGGTATGTATATATCATAGCACAATCATTCTATAAAGAACTATTAAATATGGGTATAGAAGTATATGAGTATTCGGAGGGGTTTGTCCATGCTAAAAGTTTTGTTTCCGACGATACTGTAGCCATAGTAGGAACTATCAACCTAGACTTTAGAAGTCTATACCTACACTTTGAGGATGCTGTATTTATGTACAAGAGTAAATCGGTTGCAGACGTTAAGTTGGACTTTAACCAAACTCTAAAAAAGTGTAAAAAGATAGATTACGAATATGTTTCTAAAATTCCTATTCGCAGAAAGATTGTAGGTGCTTTACTTAGAATGTTAAGTCCTATGCTATAAAAAAAGCTAATATTTATCATATGCCCACTGAATTTTGGTGGGTGTAAGTTTTGTATAGGGCAAGTTAAAAATATATTATTATGAGCAATCATGCATTTATACTTGATTTTCAATCAATATGTTGGTATAATATATTAGTAGATATGAACTTAATATAACGTTATAGGCTTGTAAATATCAAGCTGTTTTTGGAGGTTTTTTGTATTATGAATAAGATAAATAGATTTTTCGATAGTATAAAAGGCAAAAAAATTGCCTTTATTGGCATGGGAGTTACCAACCTTAATTGTATTAAAATGTTCTTACATAAGGGCTTAGATGTAACCGTTTGCGATAAAAAGTCACCCGAACAACTAGGTGATGAATATCAAGTACTAGTGGATATGGGTACTAAGTTTATATTGGGTGAGGACTATCTAAACGCTTTAAAAGATTTTGATATAGTCTTTAGAACCCCTGGTATGTATTACAACAACCCTATACTAACAGAGATAAGAAGAAAAGGTGTAGTTATCACTTCCGAAATGGAAATGTTCTTTGACCTTTGCCCATGCAAAATATACGCTGTTACTGGCTCAGATGGTAAGACTACTACTACCACTCTAATATCCGAGTTTCTATCCGCTGAGGGTAAGGTAGTATACAAGGGCGGAAACATTGGCAGAGCTTTATTGCCAATAGTTGAGGAGATTAATTGCGACGACGTAGCAGTAGTAGAACTATCCAGTTTCCAACTACTTTCCATGAGAAAG
>CAYXNU010000272.1:0-1688 GCA_964466485.1 uncultured Ruminococcus sp. | reverse complement strand
ATGGTATGACTGATACTATGGGTAGAATGCACTCTGATGCTCAATTTGCTGGTTCTTCTTCTGTTCCTGCACACGTTGAAATGATGGGCTTAATCGGTATGGGTAACAACCCAATGGTTGGTGCTACTGTTGCTTGTGCTGTTGCTGTTGAAGAAGCTATGAAGGCTTAGTTCTAGGCAACATTTAATGTAGTTTTACACTACCCCCTAATATATAATAAGGCTCGTCTATAAAGGTTATTTTATGGACAAGCCTTTTTTTATTTAAAATTCCAAATAACTTTTAAGTACTAATTGACTTACTAATTTTAGTGTAGTATAATGGTAGTATAATCATAGTTAGAAATTGAGGTGTGTATACATGAATTCAGGACTCAATGCAACTCCTAGTGCAAACAGAATACATATAGGTTTTTTTGGCTCTAGGAATGCAGGTAAATCTAGTTTGATAAACGCTATAACCGGTCAAGAATTGTCGATAGTTTCGGCTACAAAAGGCACTACTACCGACCCAGTTTACAAGGCTATCGAGATACTTCCTTTGGGGGCTTGTATGTTAATAGATACCGCTGGTTTTGATGATATCGGGGAACTAGGCGAAATGCGTATCAAAAAGACTAAACAAGTACTTAACAAGACAGATATAGCCTTACTAGTGTCAGATGCTACCATCGGGCTAACCTCTTACGATAACGAACTTATAGAGCTATTCAAGGCGAAAAATATACCATATTTGGTAGTGTATAACAAAGTGGATTTAGTTAAAGACTTTAAAGCGGACAGCCCTAATGCTATGTGTGTTAGTGCCTTAGAAAACAAGGGTATCTATGAACTTAAAGAGAAGATTGCCACTCTTGTGTCCGTGGAGGACTTTACACTTAAAATAGTTGGCGATATGCTACAGCCTAACGACTTTGTAGTGCTAGTAATTCCTATAGATGGTTCTGCACCTAAAGGTAGATTAATTCTACCACAACAGCAAGTTATTAGAGATGTTTTAGAAGCGGGTGCTATATCGGTAGTTACTAAGGAAACGGAATTGAAAAGCACTCTTGAAAGTTTAGGCAAAAAGCCTGTAATGGTTATCACGGATAGTCAAGCGTTTAAGAGGGTATCTGCTGAAACCCCTAAAGATATAAAGTTGACATCTTTTTCTATATTGATGGCTAGATACAAAGGTATTCTAGATACTACTGTAAAGGGCGTTAGAGCGATTGAAACTCTTGAGGATGGCAATACTATACTAATATCCGAGGGTTGTACTCACCATAGGCAGTGCGAGGATATAGGCACTGTTAAGATTCCTAATTGGCTTAAAAACTACACTCACAAAGATTTAAACTTTGAGTTCTCATCTGGAACGGGTTTCCCTGAAGATTTATCTAAGTATAGCATGATAATCCACTGTGGGGGATGTATGCTTAATGAACGTGAAGTTAAGTATCGTATGAAGTGTGCAGTAGACCAAAATATTCCTTTTACCAACTACGGAATAGCTATCGCATATATGAACGGTATTTTGGATAGAAGTATAGAAATATTCCCACACTTGCTATAAAAACATAAAGGAGATTTTTTTAATGGTAGACGTAAAATCTAGGGAGTTGTTTGCAAAGGCTAAAACCTTAATGCCTGGGGGAGTTAATAGCCCAGTGCGTTCTTTTAAGTCTGTAGGACGTGAACCTATAT
>CAYXNU010000271.1:0-1726 GCA_964466485.1 uncultured Ruminococcus sp. | reverse complement strand
TGTATCTAGGTTGCAAAGATGCCAACGATGCATTAAAGCGTGATAGAAAAGCTTTCACCGACGCACTACTAAGTGAGGTTGAAAAGGCTAAGAGTTTAGATTTAGAACAATATAAGAAAGAGTGTGTGGAACTAGTGGAAAATAATCAACAAAACGTAAACATAAATACTATGGCTACAGTACAAAAGCCTACTATTACATATGATAACATCTTCACAGCTGAAGTATTAAACTATGTTAGAACTCTCAACAACGAACTAGATATATTGCTCTACAAGAGCGAATTTATGGCTAAAGCTAGAGAGTTCAAAAAGCCATTAAAAGAGGCTGAAGCCCTTATAAACAGTGCTGTAAAACTAGCTAAAGATAAACTAAAGCATACCCAGTTGCAATCGGGATACCCTGACTATATCAAGGTAAACGAAAAAGGCAACCCTATGCAAACTGTTGGTAACTGCATCAGCTTTTTGGAGAACGATGAGAAATATAAGGGAAAGATAACTTTCAACGAATTTTCTAACAAAATAACTCTTGACGGAGAACAATGGAAAGACGAATATTTTAGTAATCTAGTGTATTATGCCGAAGATAACTACATGATAACGAAAGAAAACAAGATACGTCACGCACTAACTATCGTTAGCCACGAACACAGCTACCACCCCATTAAGCAATACTTAAACAGCGTTCAATGGGATGGCGTTAAGCGACTAGAAACGTTATTTATTGATTTCATGGGTGCAGAAGATAATGCTTACACCCGTGCTGTATCCACTATCACATTAACTGGTGCAGTGGCTAGGGTTTTGCACCCTGGCGTTAAGTATGATACCGTAACTGTATTAGTAGGTAAGCAGGGAACGGGTAAGTCTACGCTCTTTTCAAGATTAGGTGGTGAATGGTTCTCCGACACTTTAGACACAGTTAAGGGTAAAGAGGCATATGAAAGTATTCAAGGCTCATGGATTATTGAAATTGCAGAACTCTCCGCCATGGCTCATGCAACCAAGGAAGAAACCAAGAAGTTTATCACTAAGACTGCTGACAGTTACAGAAAGCCATACGCTGAAAACGTTGAAAAGATTCCACGTCAATGTATATTTGTTGGAACTACTAATGATTATGAGTTCCTAAAAGATGAAACTGGTAACAGACGTTTCTACCCTATAGATATCAACACTAGCAAAGCCACTAAGAATGTCCATAAGGACTTAACTCCTGAATATGTGGCACAACTATGGGCAGAAGCTAAGGCTATTTACGAAAAGTATGGGGATGATAGCATCTACATAAAGAATCCTAGTGTCTTAGAGATAGCTGACCAACAACAAAACGCCCACTTCAGCAAGAGTACAACATATTCCGACGTTGAAAGCTACTTAAGCATACCAGTTCCCGATGACTTTGACAATAAGAACGCTCAAGCAAGGTTAGACTACTTGACGAAGTACCGAGAAACTAACCAAGGATATGGCAACAAACGTAAAGTTATTTGCATAAGAGAGATAATAGGCGACTTATATCCAGCAAACTATGGTCCAACCGACAAAATACCTAGACGAGAAAGCAACGAAATATCTAAGATACTAATATCACTGGGTTGGAAGCAACAAGGCTTTAAACGTAGTCTAGCCTATGGAACCCAAAAAACCTTTGTGTTAGAATAGAGTAGAACAGAATAAATATTGGAACATTTTGTAAAAGTAGAACTAACTTTTAAGAGTGG
>CAYXNU010000270.1:0-1730 GCA_964466485.1 uncultured Ruminococcus sp. | reverse complement strand
TTATGCGTGAGAATAACATCCCACTATACGCCCTAGAAAGCCTTGACCCTATAAAAGATTTTGACTTTATAGGCTTTACACTACAGTATGAGTTATCCTACACAAATGTGTTAAATATGCTAGACTTAGCACAGATTCCTATATTCTCTAAAGATAGAGGAAACGAACTAACTCAAATAGTGGTTGCTGGTGGTCCTTGTGTGTGCAATCCCGAACCTTTAGCAGACTTCTTTGATATATTCATACTAGGCGAGGGCGAAGAAGTAAACCTAGAACTTATGGACTTATACCACGATATGAAACTACAAGGTGCTACTAAGTCGGAGTTTTTAGAAAAGGCTAGTCATATAGAGGGTATATATGTGCCATCGTTGTACACTATAGAGTACAATCAAGATGATACTATAAAGTCTATAACTCCAAAGGGCAACGCTCCAAAGACTATTAAAAAGCGTATCATTAAGGATTTTGATAAGGTATACTACCCCGATATGTTCGTAGTACCCTATAGCGATATAGTCCACAATAGAATATCTGTAGAGGTTTTAAGAGGGTGTATCCGTGGGTGTAGGTTCTGTCAAGCGGGATTTATCTATCGCCCCTTTAGAGAAAAGTCCTCCGAGAACGTCTGTTCACAGACTAAAGCACTATGCGAAAACACAGGCTATGAGGAAGTATCTTTAGCGTCTTTAAGTACTAGTGACCATTCCGAGATAGAACCTATGCTACACAAACTTATAGACTACACCGACAACGAAAAGATAAACCTATCCTTGCCATCTTTAAGAGTGGACAACTTTACAGATAGCCTACTAAAGAGCATTAGCACCGTTAAAAAGAGCGGTCTAACTTTCGCCCCAGAAGCCTCTACACAGAGGTTAAGAGATGTTATCAATAAGAACGTATCCGAAGAAGAAATTATGAACACTTGCCGTATAGCTTTCGAGGGTGGCTATTCTACAGTAAAGCTATACTTTATGATGGGCTTACCTACCGAAACTGACGAGGATATTACTGGCATAGTAGAACTATCTAAACGCATTATGGACTTGTACTACTCCATACCAAACCGCCCTAAAGGTAAGGTGCAAATATCTGCTAGTGTTTCTACTTTCGTTCCAAAGCCATTTACACCGTTTCAGTTTGAACCACAGATTACTAGAGAACAGATACAGCATAGACAGTCCTTGCTACTAGATAGTGCTATCAAGGGCTTAAAGATTAGCTACCATTCTCCAAATACTTCTATACTAGAGGGTGTATTTGCCCGTGGAGATAGAAAGCTATCCGCTGTAATATACGAGGCATGGAAAAATGGTGCTAAGTTCGACGGTTGGGACGAACACTTTAAGTTTGACGTTTGGCAATCTGCATTTGAAAAGTGTAACGTATCTATGGAATTCTATGCTAACCGTTTACGTTCCTATGACGAAATACTACCATGGGAACACTTAGACTACTTAGTTTCAAAAGACTTCTTAATAAGAGAACACTCTAAGGCAGTAAACCAACAGGTAGTAACTCCAAACTGTAGGTTGCAGTGTTCGGGCTGTGGAGTAAATACATCAGTGGGGAGGGCTTGTTTTGAGTATTAAGGGAAAGAATCCAAACGCTACAGATAACTTTTTAGACGTTAGAGCGATATTCACTAAGAAAGATAGGGCAAGGTATATCTCACACTTAGACCTATACCGTGCCATGCAGAGAGCCTTTAAACGTGCTAAACTTCC
>CAYXNU010000269.1:0-1733 GCA_964466485.1 uncultured Ruminococcus sp. | reverse complement strand
GTTTAATATTCCAACTGAATATATGCCCTCGGAAACTTTAAAAGATGCCATAAATCTATATAACTTCCTTTCAAAAAAATAAAGTACACTAATTTAGTATAATATTATTATACTACCAATATTACAGTTTGTCAATAGTATTATAAAAAAAAACATACTATTTTTTAGACTATTTAAATAGAATAGGAACGCTTTATGATTAGCGTTCCAAAATAGTTATAATAGTATGCATACTACTTATTCTTAGGGGTCTTGGTGGTGTAGGTTCTAATAAATTCGTCTTTGCGTTTAGTAAAGACTATATCACCATCTTCGGACTTAGCATATACCCCCGCCGATACCGAACTATGGAACTTATAACCACTCGCAATAATTCCACATACCACGATACTAATAATTAGAGCTATAACAAAAGACATACTTATCCTCCCATAAAGAAGTTTATCACGAACGTTAGTATTGCAGTTAATACTGCTCCGAAAGCTATCAACTTAGGTACACTTAGAGGAAGTATTCCTGCAACCTTACCAGATTGCCCATTTACTACGAACGTATAAAACTTATCGTTATACTTGCAATTTAAGAACCACACTGGCAATAGTGAGTATTCCCAATCCGTCTTTAAGATGTCTATATTCTTATTAGTGATTTCTAAAGCATCGTAGTGGGTATCACCTTTAAGGATACTAACAGCACCATCTTCAGCACGTTTTTTAATATTAGGGAAAGCCTCGGCTTTGGTAACGTCATACTTATCAGCGTAGAAACCGCTTAGGTATGACATAGAGAATGGTTGTAACTTAGTATAGTCAAAAGGTTCTATTGCTTGCATTAGACCATCATCAATCTTCTTTTCGCCATCGTTTGGGATACCTTTAAACTTAATCTTAGCCTCTCTAACTACGTGATACTCTTCAGTAATAGTGTAGTCAAACTGTGGGTCTGACCTGTGCTTAACCTTTTTACCTACAGCATTTATGTAGGCATGGGTATCGCAATCTGCTAACCAAAATGGCACATATAGACCCGTCATTTTTTCTAGAGTCCTCTTAGACTTAAAGTCAGATGGAGCGAACTTTTTCTTATCGCACCAATCTTTGAAAATCTGTTCAGCCTTGTTTCTGTCTATGCTAAATGGTATTAAACGGCTAGGCTTAAAGTCACCCGAAAGCCTACCCTTTAAAGTTACGGGGTTGTGGCAGTAACAACAGAACGTAGCAGAGGTCTGCTCATCTGCGATTATTTCAGCACCGCAACTGTTACAAACGTATAGGTTGTTGTGTTCAGCGAACTCTTCTGTAGCTTGAGTTTCCTCAACGTTTTGCGAAAGGTCTTGGTTCTCTATATCCGCATAGATTTCTTGTATCTGTTGTTGGGTAAAAGACGACATACACCATTCACAGTCATAGCCTTGTTTCTCAGGTGAAAACCTAATATCTCCGCCACAGTTAGGACACTTGTATTGTACTGTATTAGACAATTTAAAAAATCCTCCTATAGTAGGGAACGCCCATTGGGCGTTCCATATGTTTAATGATATTTTTAATCCATCGAATTTACTTTAATTAAGCCTTTTTACTTCCGCAATTCATACAGAAAGCACCAGTGTTCTTAGCACCACAAGAGCAAGTCCATTCGTTGCTATTAGCGGATGGCTTAGCAGAACCACAGTTCATGCAAAACTTACCAGTGTTAGTAGCACCGCAAGAACAAGTCCACTCATCAGTAGATGG
>CAYXNU010000268.1:0-1741 GCA_964466485.1 uncultured Ruminococcus sp. | reverse complement strand
TACAGATAGATGACCAGTACTGGCTATACGATACCTACTTTGAAGATATGGCTGACAGTCTATCAACTTCTAATGCTGTTACTACTGGCGACGACGACACAGAAGCCGTAAACATAACCTATGTGGTATCTTAAGTAATAACTATTCTATGGAACGTCACACTATGGCGTTCCTAATTTTAATACTTGACTTTTTATCCCTAATGTGGTATAATCACAACAACGGCTATGATTAAGCATAGTAGTTATAGAGTTTCGATTGCAGAGAGCCTTTGTTAGCTGTGAAAAGGTATCAACTCTATAGTGAATTACCCTTATGAGCCGATACCTTGAAAGCCTATAGCCGTGTAGGGGTATCCGTAGTAACGCACGTTATAGCGTATCAATGAGGTTTGCATTTGCAAATAAATTGAGGTGGTATCACGGTGATAAGTAAGTATTGTCGTCCTCAAAAATGGTTTGGAGAATCATTTTTGGAGGGCTTTTTTATTTTATAAAGAAAGGATTTTTTTAACTATGACTCTTTTTGAAGAACTTAAAAGACGTGGCTTAATAGCCCAAATGACTCACGAAAAGGAGATTGAAGAACTCCTAAACAATGAAAATGTATCGTTCTATATAGGTTTTGACGCTACCGCTGACAGCCTACACGTTGGACACTTTTTGCAGTTGGTAGTTATGAAACGTATGCAAATGGCAGGTCATAAGCCTATAGCACTTCTAGGTACTGCTACTACCATGATTGGCGACCCTACAGGCAAAACCGATATGAGAAAGATGTTATCTGTGGAAGAAATTAACCACAATGCAGAATGCTTTAAAAAACAGATGGAAAGATTTGTAGACTTCTCCGATGGCAAAGCTGAAATCTTACGCAATGGCGACTGGTTCTTAGATATGAACTATATCAAGTTTTTAAGAGAGATTGGTAGTAAGTTCTCCGTAAACCAAATGCTTACAGCTGAATGCTTTAAGTCACGTTTGGAGGGCAAAGGACTATCTTTCTTAGAGTTTAACTATATGCTTATGCAAAGTTACGACTTCTTACACCTATACCAAAACCATGGCGTTAAGCTAGAACTCGGCGGTAACGACCAATGGAGCAATATGTTAGGTGGTGTGGATTTAATCCGTAGGGTAGAAGAAAAACCCGCTTATGGTATGACTTTCACTCTACTAACTACCAAAGAAGGCAAAAAGATGGGCAAAACTGAAAAGGGTGCTTTATGGCTCGATAAGGAAAAATGCTCTGTAAATGACTTCTTCCAATACTGGAGAAACGTTTCCGATGATGACGTTATTAACTGCTTAAAGTTACTAACTTTTATCCCTATAGAAGAAATAGAAGATATGGAAAAAACTATGACTGGTGCAGACTTAAACAAGGCTAAAGAAATCCTTGCTTTTGAAGTTACTAAGATGGTTCACGGTGAAGAAGAAGCTAACAAGGCTCTTGAAACTGCTAAGAGTCTATTCGGGGGCAAGGGTGTAGACGAAAATATGCCTACTACTGAACTATCTTCCGAGGACTTAACAGACGGCACTATAGGAATACTAACACTACTAGTTAAGACTAAGTTAGCACCATCCAATGCAGAGGCTAGACGTTTAGTAACTCAAAACGGTATCTCTATAGACGACGTTAAGGCTACAGACCCTAAGGCACAAATATCTATCGGGGATGGAATTATCATCAAAAAGGGTAAGAAAGTCTATCATAGAGTAGTAGTTAAGTAGTGGCT
>CAYXNU010000267.1:0-1742 GCA_964466485.1 uncultured Ruminococcus sp. | reverse complement strand
TTGTCGCCGTCGGTGTTGTTCCAACCGTTAGCCATGTTGTGTTTTTGGTTGTAGGCATAGAGGTCGTATAGTGTAAAGCCGTCGTGACAGTTTATAAAGTTTACAGAAGCACACTCTCCACGATGTTCCTCTGGGTAGAGGTCTTTAGAACCCATAATCCTATTAACGGCTCTTTCAGCCATACCAGCATCGCCCTTAAGGAAACAACGCATATCGTCACGATACTTACCGTTCCATTCTGCCCACCTGTTCCACGATGGGAAACTACCTACTTGATATAGTCCACCAGCGTCCCATGCCTCGGCAATTAGTTTAACCTTACCTAGTATAGGGTCGAACGCTAGGCTTTGTAGTAGTGGAGGTTTACTCATAGGAGAGCCGTCCTCGTTTCTACCTAGTATAGAGGCTAAGTCGAAACGGAAACCATCTACACGATACTCAGTAACCCAATAGCGTAAGCATTCCAAAATCATCTGTTGTACTATAGGGTGGTTACAGTTTAGGGTGTTTCCGCAACCGCTAAAGTTGTAGTATTCTGCGTTAGGGGTTAGCATATAGTATATATTGTTATCAAAGCCCTTAAATGAGAAGAAAGAGCCATCTTGATTGCCCTCGGCTGTGTGGTTAAATACCACGTCAAAGATTACTTCTATGCCGTTTTCGTTAAGGGTTTTTATGAGAGTTTTCAACTCATCGCCCTCGGCATTAGGTTCAAACTTAGCTGTATAGGCTGTGTTAGGGGCAAAGAAACTTACGGTGTTGTAACCCCAATAGTCGAATAGGTAGTTGCCGTCGTGGAGTCTTAAATCTCTCATTTCGTCGAACTCGAACACTGGCATAAGTTCCACGGCATTTATACCCAACATTTTTAGATATGGTATCTTATCCATGATACCTGCAAAAGTACCCTTGTACTTAGTACTAGAAGATGGATGTTTAGTAAATCCACGGACGTGCATTTCATATATGATTAAGTCTTTCATATCTATTAGAGGTTGAGTCTTACCCTTGCCCCAATCGAAGTCGTTAGTTACTACTCTCGCACGATATTGATAGCCGTTAGGTGGCTTGTATCCCCAAACGCTTTGACCTACTACAGCTTTAGCGTAGGGGTCTAGTAGATACTTAGTTTTGTCGAAGATTAAACCTTTTTCGGGTTCGTAAGGTCCATCCACTCTAAAGGCGTACTCAAACTCAGATATTACCAAATCATATACTATCATAGAGTATACATTACCTATTCTGTACTCTTCTGGGAAAGGAATTATTGCAAAAGGTTCGGTTTGATTCCTCCTAAAAAGCACCAACTCTATAGAGGTCGCACTGTGTGAGTGTACGGTAAAGTTTACACCTCCTGGTATAGCAGTAGCACCATTTTGTAGATAAAAACCAGGTCTAGTGTAAAAACCATTAATTTCATCTACTGGAGCTAGATACTTTAATATGTTATTTACCACTTTTGTTTCTGTAGGTTTATCGTTCATGTTTATGTTAAATTTCATGTTCATAAAAAACCATTCCCTTCTATTGATTGCAAATAAATTATAATGTATATATCACTAATATTATATACTATTTCAAGATAGCAGTCAAGAAAATAATCATTTTTAAATCAATTTTTGATAAGCATACAAATTTAAATCATTAGGTAAAATTAAGCGTTTATGTTATTTATACAAAAAACTCTAAAAAAAACTTTAAAATATATTGAAAATAAAACTCAACTATGTTATAATAGCATT
>CAYXNU010000266.1:0-1747 GCA_964466485.1 uncultured Ruminococcus sp. | reverse complement strand
TATGATATTGCTATATGTAATATCATTATATTTGTAATATTATATTACATATTTTTTTAGTATAATGTCTTAAAAATAAGAAAGGATTACACAAATAATGAAAATAAACTTTTTAGGCGGTGCTATGGAAGTAGGAGGAAGTTCTATCTTTTTGGAAATTAACGATAAGAAAATCCTCTTAGATGCGGGTATTAGGCAGTCTGCTAATAAGGATAAATTGCCAAACTACAAGACTGTTCAGGAAAAAGGTGGCTTAGACTATATCATAATAAGCCATGCCCACATGGACCACATAGGAACTTTACCAGTTATAAGTAAAGCATATCCGTCAGCACCTATATATATGACTACTATGACAAAAATGCTCACAAGAGTGTTACTATACGATAGCTTGAAAATTATGGAACAAGAAGACGATATCCCACACTACAGCGAAGAAGATGTAATAAATATGTTGGATAGAGTCGTGCCAGTATCTTACAACATACCTTTTAGACTATGCCCCGAAATTAAGTTTGAGTTCTACCCAGCAGGACACATCGCAGGTGCGTGTTTAACTCACATCATGACGGATGAGGGCAGTGTACTATATACTGGTGACTACAGCGGATTCTCCCAAAGAACTATAGAGGGTGCTTTAGTACCAAAAATCAACGCTGATGTGATGATTACTGAAACTACTTATGGTACTACTTTGCACTCCAACAGACAGATAGAAGAAAACAAAATCGTCGATATCGCCCAAAGATGTATTGCCGAAAACGGAAAAATGTTAATTCCTGTATTTGCCCTAGGAAGGGCTCAAGAAGTTTTAATGATTTTAAAGGGTGCTATTAGTAGTAATAAACTTCCAAAGGTTAAAATATATGTAGACGGCTTAGTTAGAAAGATTAATAGTGCTTACCTATCGAACCCACTATTTTTGAAAAATTCTATTAGCAAACAGATTTTCAAGGGTATTAGTCCGTTTAGTGCTGATTACATCCACGAAGTAACCCCTACTGACGACCGTGAAGAATTCTTTAAGGATAGCGAACCCGCAATATTTGTTGCTAGTTCTGGTATGCTTACGGGTGGTGCTAGTGTGTACTATGCTAAAAAAATCATTTCTGAAAGCAATGGCTATATAGTTATTACAGGTTATCAAGACGAAGATGCCCCCGGACGTGCTATCGTGAACTTGCTAAATACCAAAGAAAAAAATCCTAAGATGATAATAGACGGTGTAAGCTATCCCGTTAAATGCCACCTAGAAAAAGCTGGGCTATCCGCACACGCTGACAAAGACGAAATAGCTGGACTAATTCAAAAGGTTATGCCTCAACATCTATTTTTGGTGCATGGTAACGCCGAAACTATCGAAACCTTTAGCAACGATTTAAGAACTAACTTCCACAGAAATATTTGGCTACCAGACTGCGGAGAAGAATGTGAAGTCGTTCTAGGTACTAAGTACAGGCAAAGAACTCCATTGCCTAAGTTTACTATGCTAAAAGAAGAACTTTTAAACGATGACAATATTAAACAGCTATGGGATTTTGTAATCTCAAACTACGGAAATATGTCACTGCTTACCGCACAACAACTTTACTATGTGTGGTACGGCAAAAGAACAGTATCCGAAAAGAAGATATCCGCTATGCAAAATCTTCTATTGAGAACACCTTACTTTGAGCCAAACCCTAGAAGAACTTTTCAGTTTAGACCAAAATATACCGAAAAAGTAGAAATCGCCAAAAAAGATATG
>CAYXNU010000265.1:0-1753 GCA_964466485.1 uncultured Ruminococcus sp. | reverse complement strand
GCACATGAGGATGGGAGGCTTCCATTCTTCATGGCTAACCTCTGTTAGCCTTCCGGTTATACATATGTGGATATGCTATATCTTATGGAACGCTTTTTTATATCTTACGGAACGCCGTGGGCGTTCCCTACAAAGTTTCAATCCATCGAATTTACGTTAATTTAAAAAATAAACCCATGTACGGAACGCCGCCCACGGCGTTCCGCTGTAAAAAAATATATTATATATATAAAAAAATAGCGGAACGTTCGCCAAGAACGCTCCGCACGATTAGGGACATCTATACGTTAATTAAACATTTTAGCAAATTTTTGACCTACTTCAAAAGCGTTTTGTAAATCTTTTTCGGATGGTACAAAAGTAAACTTAAATCCATCTTCAAATACGTTTAGCTTTAGAGTATTCATTTTAGCGTTTAGATTAGGAACAGCCTCACCGCTCCAACCATAAGAACCAAACGCTAAAGCTGGTTTCTTCTTACAATTGATAGCATCTATGCAGTTTAGTAGGTTGCTAACTGGTGCAACAGCGTCAGCGTTGAGAGTAGGTGAACCCACAGCAAAACCGTCACAAGAGTTTATCTTACTAGCTAGTGTAGCACCGTCATTTGCGTTGATATCTAAAACTTCTACACAAGCGTTAGGTATAACGTCCTTAATGCCATCAGCTATAGCGTACGCACACTTTTCAGTGCAACCATAAGCAGAACAGTAGAATATTGGAATAGTAGTAACTTCATTCTTTACAGGTTGACTCCATTCGGTATACTTTTCAATAGCATACTCTAAACGGTTGCCCTTAGTTAATACTGGTCCATGACTAGCACAGATAGTGTCTATTTCTAGGTTTTTAATCTTGTTTATACCCGCAATAACGAACTTTTTAAAAGGTCCAAATATTGCATTGTAGTATCCTAGGAAAGCTTCTTCATAGCCATTAGGATAAGCTATACGGCTATCTAGAACGTAAGGTTCGCAGTAGTGAGAGCCGAACATATCGCAAGAGAATAGTGTCTTAGACTCCTCACAGTAAGAGAACATACTATCAGGCCAGTGTAGGAATGGTGCATTTATGAACTTTAGGGTTTTACCGCCTAGGTCTATAGAGTCGCCATCTTTAGCTATGATAGTCTTGTAATCTGTTCTATTTGTGATATTCTTTAGGTATAGGTTACCAGCAGTACTAACTACTACTTCAGCATTAGGGCAAACGTTTAATAGGTCAGCTAATGCTCCAGAGTGGTCTGGTTCGCAGTGGTTTAGTACTATATAGTTGATATCTTCAGGGTTGCAAACCTCTTTAATGTTTTCTAGGTAGCTATCAAAGTATGATGCATGACAGACTTCCACTAAAGCGATTTTGTTTTCGCCCTTTACTATATATGAATTGTAAGTAGTACCGTATTCAGTACTCATAACTATATCGAAAATTCTCATATTAGGGTTTAATATTCCAACTGAATATATGCCCTCGGAAACTTTAAAAGATGCCATAAATTTATAAAACTCCTTTTCAAAAAGATAAAGTACACTAATTTAGTATAATATCATTATACTACTACTTTCACAGTTTGTCAATAGGATTTGTAAAAAAATATTATAATAATTATAGAATAAATATTTTTTTGTAGGGAACGGCGATTCGCCGTTCCGTGAGTAAAATAAAAGCCGTTCTGCCGTGTATATAGCATGAAATATTTAATAAGTAATAGTGCTACCACTAGGAGATTTTTCAACTAGTAGGCGGTTAGTGA
>CAYXNU010000264.1:0-1762 GCA_964466485.1 uncultured Ruminococcus sp. | reverse complement strand
TGCATAAATTCAATATATTGCATACACTTTGGCATATTGCATATATGCGGAACGCTTACTTAGTTCTAATCTTTTCAAGTTCCTCATAGTTTGAACCCGTAGCAGAAAAAGTATTCATAGCAAAGAGAACGTCTGTAGCGTTTACGCTCTTTATGTAGTCTATAGCGTTAAGGTTAAAGTGTCGCATATCTATGACGTATATATTCTCGAAAGAGTCTGTCAAGAATGGCACTAAAGCGTTGCCATAGCTATCCTTAATGATTACTAAAGTTCTGCCATTTTTAAAGCTAGTAGATACATGGGTAATCTTTTCATCGCCACCCATAAAGGTTAGGTACGCACTAGAACCAGTCGCTTTAACTAACAACTGCCCCTCCCCTAAAGAGTTGCCGTCTATATCGAAATACTCTGTGGTGTACTCTGTGTTAGGCTCGTAGTATACGAAATCCTCTGGGTTTTCCTTAATGACTATACTTCCCGAATACCCATATAGAGTACCTACATAGTTTTCTATGGTGTGTTTGGTGTATGTAGTCAAATCGTCAAAGGGGACTTTTGCAACGTTGCAGAACTCTTGTGCAGAGTAGTATGCACCCAGTGGTTGCCAGTGGTGGTCTGTTCGTGAGTAGATATGTTCACTGGTATGTTCTGAAAGTATAGGTATCAAGTTTACAGGAGTGACACCCTCTAGGTGGTCGTTTATGTTTGCGATGTTGTCTTCTTCGCTACCGTGTGCCACATCGGAATTTTCAGGCCAGTAGAAACTCATAGCAGTAGGACACACCATAGAGTACACGTTCACATCGTCGCCTAAATCCTTTTTGTAGTTGTTGACGTATTCGGCGTACTGTGTACCACTGTCAAAGCTACCATAGTATATAGGAATGCCTCGCTTTTGGTATATCATTATGTTGTTGGAGAGTTCGCCTACACCGCCCTCGTCGTCCTCTAGGAAGTCCTCGTCTTCTATTAAGTCATCTGTAGGGGCGGTAGTGACTTCTTCTTCTGTGGGGGCTGTAGTGCCATCCTGAGGGCTACTGCTAAGCCCTATAGCCACTGGAGTAGTAACCGTAGTAGTTTGTGTGGTAGTAGTAGCAGAATCGTCCTTGTTGCTGACACCGTTGCCGTCCACGTTGACTACTATTACACCGCCGTATTCCACACCTAGCACAGAACGAAACTTTGCAGAGATATCCTTGAAAACGTCACGGTAGGGTACGGTATCGTTAAACCATTCGGAAATATCTGCGGTATAAGAGCCATCCATTAAGGTTGCAAATGAGAAACTAGGAAAAGTAGCAAGGTTTCTGTTTTCGCTTTCCGAAACGGTAGGACGTTCTAAAAATACCATACCGCCCACTATGATAGCAAAAGTTCCCGCAAATAGTGAAACGTTTAAGGCTTTCATAACGGTTTTAGTTCTAGCAAGTATTTCCTCTTTAGACTTAGGCTTAGCCTCTTGAGTAGATGTATCATCTTTAGGGTGTTCTAAATCGTCGTAGTATTGGGCATTGTGGTAGTATTCGTTTTCGTTCTCCTCGGAGTCGCCCTCACTAAAGACAACCTCCTCTTGACGTTCTTGAAACTTTTCCTTATCGGAAATCTTATCAGCATTAAAGACTAAGTCGAACTTGCCCTTTTTAACGCTAACAGTATTTGGGGTATTCTTACTATTACCCTCAACATTATTTTGTTGCATATAATACCATACACCGCCCTTTAAAACTTAAAGTATAAGAATGGATTGTTAGTAGCGTCCACT
>CAYXNU010000263.1:0-1817 GCA_964466485.1 uncultured Ruminococcus sp. | reverse complement strand
AAAGAAGATATTATAAACGCTGACGGTTTAATACTCCCTGGGGTGGGGGCATTTCCGTCCGCTATGAAGATGCTTAACGAAAGCGGTCTAACTGAAACCATTAAGGAACAGGCTAAAAAGAAGTACTTTTTAGGTATATGTTTAGGTATGCAGATGATTTTTGAAAAGTCTTATGAGTTTGAAGAATGCGAGGGCTTAGGGCTTATCAAAGGCAAGGTTGACAAGATACCCGCTACAGATTTGATAATCCCTCACATGGGTTGGAACAAGCTTGAAATCTTAAACGACTGCCCATTGTTAAAGGGCTTAGCAAAAGATGAGTATGTATACTTTGTACATTCATATCAAGCGTTCTGTGACGATAAAGATATATCTGCTTACTGTGAGTATGGCGGAAAAGTTCCTGCTTTGGTGTACGATGGCAAGTATGTGTTTGGGTGTCAGTTCCACCCAGAAAAGAGCGGTTCTGTAGGACTAAATATGCTTAAAAACTTCGCTGAACTAGTAGAGGGGGAAAATTAAATGATAATCTTACCAGCAATAGACATTAAAGATGGCAACTGTGTACGCCTATTTAAAGGTGACTTTTCCACAGTGGAAACTGTAGCATCCGACTACATGGAAACCGCTAAGGGTTTTGAAAAGTCTGGGGCTAAGTGGATTCACATGGTAGACCTTGACGGTGCTAAAGAGGGAAAACCAGTCAACACAGATATATACATTGACGTTGCTAAAAATACTAACCTAAAGGTTGAAGTCGGTGGGGGTATTCGCAACCTTGACACTGTAGAGATGTACATATCTAAGGGAGTGTCTAGAGTTATACTAGGTTCTGTTGCGTTGAAAAATCCTCAAATCGTTAGGGATGCCGTTAAGGAGTACGGCGACAGGGTAGCCGTTGGGATAGACGCTCTTAATGGCATGGTAGCCGTAGAGGGTTGGCTCGATGGCTCTAATGTGGACTACATCTCACTAGCTAAAGAGATGGTAGCAGTTGGTGTAAAGTATATCATCTTTACAGATATTTCTAAGGATGGTACACTATCAGGAGTGAACCTTGAACAACTAGGAAACCTCGCTAAGAGTGTAGATTGCAACATCATAGCTAGTGGCGGAGTACACACCATTCAAGATATTGTAGACTGCAAAGCCCTAAACCTATACGGAACTATTTGCGGAAAGTCTATCTATAAGGGTACTCTAAACCTTGATGAGGCTATCAAGGTAGCACATAGTTAAACATATTAGTTTGATAGAATACATTGTGTTTGTAGGGAACGACGATTCGTCGTTCCGTCATGTGACAACGTGGAATTATATCTAGCTGATATTGAAATTAAAGGAGAATATATGTTTAAAAGAGTATTGTCAGTGTTGCTAAGTGCTACTATGGTGTTTGTCTGTTGTGCTTGTTCTAAGCAGGATAGCACCACACAAAATTTAGCAGATATGACTACTACAGACAACGGCGAATATATATCCATCATTTGGGACGGCAGAACTTACGTTCCATATACTGCAATTGCTAAGAGCGACTGCGGAAACCAAATAGGTATCGTGGGTGGCGACAGCAAAGACAAAGTGTATGAGTATCAGGAGTATTCTACAGAGGAGTGGATTGCAGAAATGTATGTATCCGGTGAGATGGATTCTCCTATGCTTTACAGAGAGATAGATGTGACAGATATTCCAACAGGCTTACAGTCCGAATATGATTGGAATAACTAACTTTTTTAAAGGAGGTTTATTAATTATGTTAGCAAAAAGAATTATCCCATGCCTTGACGTGCGTAACGGTAAGGTAGTTAAGGGAGTAA
>CAYXNU010000262.1:0-1829 GCA_964466485.1 uncultured Ruminococcus sp. | reverse complement strand
CTATATTGCGGGTACTGGTAGAAATGGTCCAGTGCTAATAGACGTTCCTATGGATATACAAAAGGTTAAGATAGATTTTGAATATCCCGAAAGCGTTGATATAATATCCTATAAGCCTACTACTAAGGGCAACACCCTACAGATTAAAAGAGTAGTAGAGGCTATTGAACAGTCCGAGAAACCTTTAATATGTGTTGGTGGTGGAGTATTCTCATCACACGCCCAAAAAGAGTTTTACGAGTTCGCTAATACTTTCGATATCCCAGTAGTAACCACCATGATGGGCATAGGTGCTATCAAGGGCGAAGATAGGCTTACCATGGGCATGATAGGTACTCACGGTTGCAAACTTGCTAACCAAACTATGAACGATTGCGACTTGCTAATCTTAATAGGTGCTAGGGTTGGCGATAGAGCAGTCAATCAGCCTACAATATTAGCTGAAACTAAAAAGATTGTCCATATAGATATAGACCCCGCCGAAATCGGAAAAAACATCCCTGTAAACATTCCGTTGGTTGGCGACGCTAAAAAGATTCTAGTTAAGCTAACCGAAACTATGCAAGAAAACGGTGGCAAAAAGTTCACTACATGGTTAGAATCTTTAAACGCTAAAAAGACTCCCCTAGAGTTCACAGAAACTCAAAAGGGTACTATAAATCCAAAACTTTTCATGCAAAAGTTATCCGATAAAGCTCCCGATAATACTATCGTTGTAGCCGACGTTGGACAAAACCAAATTTGGACTGCTAACGGCTTTAAAGTCAAAAATGGCAGATTCTTAACTAGTTGTGGTATGGGTACTATGGGCTATAGCGTACCTGCTTCTATAGGTGCTAAGTTGGCTCAACCCGAATCCCCAGTAATAGCCGTATGTGGCGATGGCTCTTTCCAAATGTCCTTTATGGAGTTGGCTACCGCAGTACAACACAACGTCCCTATTAAAGTTATAGTAATGGTAAACAACCGCTTAGGTATGGTTTGCGAACTACAACACAAACAGTACGAACACCGTGAGATGGCTGTAAACTTAGACGGTAGCCCCGACTTCGTAAAACTAGCTGAGGCTTACGGAATACCCTCTATGCGTGTTACTGATAACTCCCAAATAGACGACGCTATAGATAGGCTATTCAACGAAAAAGGTATCTTCTTATTAGAGTGCAGTGTCGCTCCTAATGAACCTACACTTTAAGGAGGTTTTGAAAAAGTTATGAAAAAAACACTATCCATACTAGTAGAAAACCATGCGGGTGTACTCTCAAGAATTTCAGGGCTTTTCTCCCGTAGAGGTTTTAACATAGATAGCCTAGCTGTAGGCATTACCGATAACCCCGAAATCTCTCGTATTACTATCGTTGCAGACGGCGACGAATACACCTTTGAACAACTAGAAAAGCAACTAAACAAGCTTATAGAAGTAATAAAGGTTAAGTCTTTCGACTCCAACGAAATACTACAAAGAGAGTTGCTAATCGCTAAGATTGCTATCCCAGCCGATAAGCGTTCCGAGGTTATGACTATAGCCGACATTATGGGGGCTAAGATTATAGATATTTCCCTAAGAACTATGACTCTACAGATATGCGATACCGCTCTACACCTAGAAAGGTTTGAGGAGTTAATACGTCCATATGGCATAGTAGAAATAGTTCGCACTGGCATGATTGCTATAGAAAAAGGCTCTTGCTCTTTAACTATAGGCAAAAAAAATAACTAACCTTAGATGTTCACATACGACAACGTATGTAAATATATATTATCTTTTATATAATAAAATGGAGGAAAAATACAATGGCAAAGTTATATCATCAACAAGATTGTGATAT
>CAYXNU010000261.1:0-1886 GCA_964466485.1 uncultured Ruminococcus sp. | reverse complement strand
CCATGCTACTAGGGTCGAAATCTCCATCCATTTCAGGCATTGAGCCATCTTCAGGTTTTTCCATGCTGTTTGAGTTGGAATCTTCTTCACTGCCATCGGTAGCTGAATCTTCACCGTCAGCGGAAGTTGAATCGTCATCGGAAGTGCTATCGTTTTTAGAGCCGAAACCGCCTTTACCCATTCCGCCACCCATGCCCATGCCACCGCCCATGTCAAAGCTGTTGTGGGATGATGCATTAGTGTAGCCATCAGCGGAAGTTAAGTCGAAAGTACCATCTAGGATAGTAGTATAGTTGTCGGACTTCATGCAGTCCCCTTGAGAGTTAATGGTTAAGTCTACGGTTTCTATGTATATATAACCTTTGCCGTCGTCCTCGCTGTTGTCGGTTTTTATGCCATCGCCGTCGCAAGTAAGATTTATCACACCGCCCTTAATGGTTACGCTGTCGTTACCCTTTATAGCGTTGTTAGTAGCCACAACCGTGATATTTCCCCCAGTGATTTTTAAATCGTTCTTAGTGAATATACCATTGTTATAGTTAGCGTTTACTGTTAGAGTTCCATCGCCTTTAATGGTTAAATCGTCCTTGCTAGATATTGCACCCTTTGGGGTGTCTGTATCTTCTTCGTCTTTACTAGCACGAGTGTCGTTAATAGTATTAGTAGAACCCTCCGCTAGATTTATTATAGCCTTGTCAGCAGATGATATATATATAGGTGCGTTGTTAGTACAAGTTATATCTACACCGTTTAGTAATAGTTCAACCTTATCATCTTTAGATGCGTCTACTACTATTTGACCATCGTTTAGAGTACCACTTATAGTATATACTCCCCCAGATGTAATAGTAACTACTGAGCCATCTATAGTAACACTTGAATCATCACACTGAGCAGAATCGCCATTTAATGTGATACTCGCTGTAATAGAATCTCCTATAGTTGTACCATCTTCAGCGGATAAGTTTACGCTATTGGAATCTATAGATGAGTCGTTACTGCTAGTTGAACTTCCACTAGTTGCACATCCCGATAACATCATTGCATTAGCAAGTAGAATAGCAAATAGTTTTATACTAACGTTTTTCATATAAATATCAATCTCCTTTAATAATAAAAATAGTTTTCCCTCTGCTAGAACTATTATCGCATAACATTATGATTGATTTGTGTAATTATTACGAACGTTAATAAAAAAGTTTGAAAAAATTAATCACTTAAAATGTAGGGGAAATATAAAAAACGGAACGGCAAATCGTCGTTCCGCACATATACTTATCTAAAACACGGGGTGTCTTCTATGACAAAAAGGACATATACCAAAAAAGTTTATGTAGGGTTTACCACAGAACACACACTTTTTAGGTCTTTGAAAGTTTAAACTTTTCATACTACTTAATGATATCTGTACCCATGTATGGAACTAAAGCTTCTGGTATAGTAATAGTACCATCAGCGTTTTGATAGTTTTCTAGGATGGCTGCAACGGTTCTTCCTACTGCAACACCTGAACCATTTAGAGTATGTACAAACTGTGGCTTATCCTTAGGGGTAGGCTTGTACTTGATGTTTGCACGTCTAGCTTGATAGTCTACAAAGTTTGAACAGCTTGAAATCTCTACATATCTACCATAAGATGGCATCCAAACTTCTATATCGTAAGTCTTAGCAGATGAGAAACCTATATCGCCTGTGGATAATGCTACTACTCTATATGGAAGTCCTAAACCTTGTAGTACTCTTTCAGCGTCGTTAGTTAGCTTTTCAAGTTCATCCCACGAAGTTTCAGGAGTGGTAAACTTTACTAGTTCTACCTTGTTGAACTGGTGTTGTCTAATTAAGCCACGAGTATCTCTACCAGCAGAACCAGCCTCGGAACGGAAACA
>CAYXNU010000260.1:0-1904 GCA_964466485.1 uncultured Ruminococcus sp. | reverse complement strand
TAGTATAACAATAGATATTATTTTCACTATCAAAGCCTTTATACTGCAATAGTATGCCAGTATCTATATCGACGTACATTTCAAAAGTAGAAACGCCTTGCTTAGCACCATATTCAGTGTTAGAAGTTCCTTCAATGATAACACAGTTACGGTTAAGATACTGTGTAGTTCCAACTATATTCCAAAGTTCAAAATCGGCTAGATATCCAAAAGTAAGCCCTTGTGGAAATACACTTTGGCTACTTGCAGGAGCAATATTAGTTTTATCGTTCCTATAGATATATACGTTCTGTCCATCTTCTTTAGCAATTTTGATTCTATCATTATCAGATATAACCATATCTCCAGTTGAAAACATTTCATCTTGGTAGATAGTATCATACATATTATCAACTGTAGTTTCAAGGGAGTTATTTTCAATATAGTACTCTATATCGTTATCACTATCAGTAATATGAACGTATCCATCTCCACTTTCTAGATTAGATTGATACTCAACAGTAGCCTCACTTACAGAAGGATTATCTTTATTTACGTAAGAACCTTGTACAGTACTAAAGTAGTCGATAGTATTAAGCAACTTATGGTATATATAACTCTTATCTGCTAACATATTACCATCGTCAACAGTACCGTTAGTACTTGCAACTAAGTCGGTTTCAAAGTGACTTAGGTTTAAGTATTCACTATCATCTATTCTATTGGTTTCACCATTATCGTAACGGTCACAAGACTGCATAACTAAAGAGTCAATCTCATCAAAAGGAAGTGTTTCTACCTCATTTTCATGAAGCTCTAACGTTTTTAACTCTTCAGTCATACTGACGTTATCGGAATAGGTAGTAGTATCGTCTATTTCGACACTACTATTTGCATTACTAGTATCTTCTTCTTTTGTGGATAGAGCGATAGCGTCTGTATTAAGTATACCGTACGCAATCGCAAATACGACTAGAGAACTTACGGTTGCAAACATTTTTTTAACCATAGGATAGCTCCTTTCAAAATTATGGTGGTTTATTCTATATTGTATTACGTTATAGTTTCAATGTATCAGTCAACTGTCAATATGGTGTAATATATACCGATAAGTGTTAATCTAAGCTATCTATTATGCCTAGGATGTACTTCTTTAGTTGGAGTAAGTCTAATGCGTTGATAGTTCCATCGCCGTTTACATCGCCACGTTGTATAGTAGTTTCGGAAGGTTCTGTATTAGGATTGTCGGCTGGCTCGCTGACTAGTGATGAGAACGCATAACCCACATAGTTATTATCTTTATTGTACCTTATGTTGATAGCATTAGTAATCTTTTCGACCTGTTCGCCAGTGGGAAGAGTGAACTTTTCAGTAGTAGTGGTGTCATAGGAATATATTAATGTAGATACTTGATAGCCATCATAGTTACCGTCAGCATCGTAGAATATGCTTGAGTATATGTGTGCCTTGTTATTATCTAGTGCAGAATTGGTTGTGATAACAGTTCCATCTTCTAGGATAAAGTTAGTACTAGACGTATCGTCCACACAACCAATATAGTTACCATCTAGGTCGAATATTGGAAAACCTTCAATCTTTTTACCATTAGTTAAGTAGTAGCTGTATATGTAACTAGGTGAAGTATCTGTACCTATAGAATCGCAGTAAGCGTATATATTGCCATCTAAGTCAGTTAGGGCATAAGCATACTGTGATAGTGTAACTGTTTCACCATCATCTGTAGTTAGTTCAGTCTCTTCGCCAGTAGGTTCACTATTAGTTAAGTATATGCCTTTAATGATACTACCATCATTGGATAGATAGTAACTATGTTCCCAGTTGTCCATAGGACCTACGTATTGATAGTTAGTAGTGCTATCTCCTATAGTAGCAGTATCTTCAGCAAAAGCCCCTACAGATACTAC
>CAYXNU010000259.1:0-1969 GCA_964466485.1 uncultured Ruminococcus sp. | reverse complement strand
AACCACAGAAATTTTAGTAAAAGATTGCTATCCATTTAAGTACAGCTCGGGCAAAGTAGTCCTTCGCGTTTCTGCGAGTGAGGCAGATACCGACGAGGCTACGCTTAAGCTCCTTAAGGATAACACAGCACCGGTCGAGTACTACGAGACAGTGGACACGGTCGATGTGGAGGGTAATGTTACCGAGGGCACAGATTTTGTCCTGAAAGCAACCTACGAAGGCTACGCGACCGGCGAGTACGTGGAATCCTACAAGGACGGCGTATACGAGGTTGGTGCTAGGGGCTACATACCACCACACTGGAAAACCTACGAAAACAGTATCGTAACTGTCAAAGTTTTCTACACTGTTTGCAATCTTAGGGCGTGATGTTGGATTGTTCATTTCTATAGTGCTACGACTATTTTTATCTCTCCAATCCAAATCTTCGGATGTATATGGGATTTCAGGTTTAATCTCATATATATCAGCATTTGTAATATCTGCTATAGAATGTGCAACCTTTTTAGTTACACCACTCGCAGAAAAGTAGGCTACTAAAATCTTCTTAGCCATATAGATACACCTCCAAAGAAAATTGTTATGTGAATTTAATATATTTTAACTTCAGTCCCAATTGGGTATGAAGTTATTTTTTTTTTAACGGAACGGCTAACTGCCGTTCCATATAGAATTTTTTAACTTATAGAATTTAGGTTATTTGCCACCAACTGTAGCACTGTAAATGTGTTCAAGTAGCGTTAAAGCACCACGATAGCCTATATAACTTCTATTGATAACTACTTCTTCAGTAGCAGGAACTCCCACCTCTAATAGTAAGCCTTTCTTTTCTTTAGCTACATCGCTTTCCCACGTTGAACCTAATATTAGTGGAACGCTAGTACCAAAGTCTGTTTCACGCAAGGACTTTTCTACTAGATAGCCATCCTCAAGGAATTCAACATCTACAGATACACCCTCGGAGAGGTTGTGGTATAGTTCTACAATGCTATCACGGTACTTTTTAGGTGGGTTGTCTGTAATAATCTGTTTTACTGGAATTAAACCTATTTGGTCTGCTAAAAACTTAGTTAAGGCAACGTTGTAAGAACTATCGCCTATAGTTGCAAACTTAGATGGTGTTCCGAACCAGTACTCTGAGAAAAAGTTTGAGAAATGCTCCAAAAAGTAGTAGTATAGTTTTGATTCCTCTGCTATAAACTTTTCGGACTGTTCCTTGTCGATACCTGCAAACTCTACCACCTTGCGGACAAACTCTGTAGTAGCTTCTTCGCCTATAGGTATTACTGGAATGTGTAGGTAAGGTTGATTGTACTTCTGTTCTAGGTGTTTAGCGGTTTTTAAACCTGTCCATGTAGAAACTACTAAGTTAAACTGTGCCTTAGGGATGTTCTTCCATTCTTCAACGCCACCACTTTCAGCACCAAATAACACGTTTACTTTAAAGCCTGAACTTCTAAGGATACGCACTATTTCGAGGTAGTCGCCTTTCCAGTTGGTGTTAAAGTATGGAGTTTCAAACCATAGGTTTATTAAACCCTTTTCCTTTTCGCCTTGATAATCTCCAACGTACTGGTCTATAATGGATTCTATTACTATTTCGTGGCCTGTTAAGTTAGTACCCTTAAATCCGCCAGTATCTGCGTATACTACAGGGTATCCGCTATCTTGATACTTTTTCACTACAGAGGCTACATCGTCACCGACAAGCTCACCAGAGCAACCAGTGAGAACTACAAACAAGTCACCCTTTAGTACTGCCAAACTAGACTTAATTAAGGAGTCAAGCTTTTTAGCACCACCAAAAACTATATCATTTTCACCAACGTTGGCACTAGGAATATTACCAGCACCAGCACCACAAGCCCCCTGAAAACCATTAGCAAAACTCATAGTAAAGAATTGTTTATATGCACATCCAGGGCCACAGTTTGCGATAGGCACAGCGTTTTTAATGCCCACTACTGT
>CAYXNU010000258.1:0-1977 GCA_964466485.1 uncultured Ruminococcus sp. | reverse complement strand
ATTTAACTTTATGAAAATTACAGTAATAGGCTTAGGCTTAATAGGTGGTTCTATTTGCAAGGCTATAAAGAAATACACTCAGCATGAGGTTTTGGGCTATGGTCGTAACAAGACTACTCTACAAAAAGCCCTAGATTGCAACGCTATAGACAACATAGCTGATACCTTAAACTTAGCAGATATGACTATAGTTTGCACACCACCCGAAAATGCTTTTAAGTTTATGCAGGAAAAGGCTACAGAGTTTAAAAAGGGTTCTATAGTTATAGACGTTTGCGGTGTAAAAGGACAACTCGCTATAGATACTCATCATGCTTTAAAAGAGTGTGGTGTAAACTATGTAGGTACGCACCCTATGGCTGGTAAGGAACGTTTCGGGTTCGACAACTCCACTGCTGAACTATTCCAGAGGGCGAACTTTATAGTTACCCCACTAGAAGACACAGACAAGCATTCCGTGGAAGAAGTGGTTGAACTTGCGAAAGCTATAGGCTTTGGCAGAGTAATCCATGCTACACCTTTCGACCATGACAAGGTTATAGCTTATACTTCACAGTTGGCACACATAGTATCTAATGCTTATGTTAAGAGTCCTACTATGGCTATAGAGTTCGGCTTTAGCGGTGGAAGTTTTCAAGATATGACTAGAGTTGCTACCGTCAATGAGGATATGTGGACAGACCTATTCTTTTCCAACCGTGAGTGCCTTATGGATGAGTTGGATATACTACTTAAAAATTTACAAGAGTACAAGGTCGCTCTACAGGATAACAACCCCGATATGATGAGAAACCTCTTAAGAGATGGCAGAATATTAAAAGAGGACAACCTTAGAAAACACGGTAAACTATAGTACATACACAGAACAACGGAACGGCGAATCGCCGTTCCCTACAGAAATAATTTTACATATCAAGACAGAAGAAAATGTACAAATGCATGGCAATTGCTAACTAAAATACTTTTTAGGGCATAGTGTCCAAAGGGGAAAACTAATATTTGTGTAGTAGTTTAAAAATTATATTCCTTATTGACAAAAAAACACCCATAAGATATAATTACTTTGTAACAATCGTGTTATATGTTTATATTTTATTTCAATAAGGAGGATTTTAAAAAATATGTTGTTACGAAAAAGATTAATAGCGATATTAACCTCTTTAGCGTGTATGTTATCTGTAATGTGCGTATTTGGGCAGATTACTAGCTATTCTAGTAGTGTGAATAAAGTATCTGCACTATCTAGCCTTACTGCTGAAGAAATCACATCGCAAATGACTATAGGTTGGAACTTAGGTAACAGTCTAGATAGCTACAACTCTGGCTACTCTATAAGCACTGCACCTAGCAAGTTTGCTACCTGTTGGGGCAACCCCGAACCTACTAAGGAACTAATTGAAACTGTAAAGAATGCGGGATTTAATACTATTCGTATTCCTACAACATGGTATCAACACGTTTCTTTGAATGACAGCGGTGTCTATGAGATAGACCAAAAATGGCTAGACTATGTTAAGCAAGTAGTTGACTATGCTTACGATTTGGATATGTTTGTAATACTAAATATCCACCATGAGGAAGGTATTATCAATGTGGATGAGTTTACAGACGAAACTTTAGCTACTGCTTCTAAGTACATTAACAACGTGTGGTCACAGATAGCTTATACCTTTAAGGACTACGACCAACACCTAATATTTGAGGGTATGAACGAACCTCGTCAAAAGAACAACGAAAAAGTTAGCGAATGGGGCAACGGCTCTGGTGACGATGGCTACAGTTGGGCATATATCAATACGCTAAACCGTCAGTTTATTGACACTATTAGAAGTAGCTCCTCGGAATACAATCAAGAAAGACTCCTTATGATTCCTGCTTACGTTGCTACTACTGATACTCAAGCTTTAAATAGCCTATCTATATCTTCTAGTGATGGCAATGTGGCAATCTCTGTACACGCATACTCTCCATACTTCT
>CAYXNU010000257.1:0-1992 GCA_964466485.1 uncultured Ruminococcus sp. | reverse complement strand
GACTATAACTTACATTATACATAGAAATGTTTAATATGTCAACAACAAATCGATATTTTTCACCAAATTGCCATCATAGATGCCAAATAGTTACTATCTTTAATAGATTTGTTACTATTTTATACGTTTTTAACCATATTGTTAATAGCACTAGCTAATGCGTGAATAGATGCAACTATTATATCGGTATCTATACCAGCACCCCAGTAAACTTTACCATCTTGAGATTGTATGCCCACATATGAAACCGCCTTAGACTTAGAGCCTATCTGTAGGGCGTGTTCCTTGTAAGTAGTGATAGTATAGTCATACCCTGTGATAGATTTTACAGCATTGCTAACAGCGTCAAGTCTGCCGTTGCCTATGCCGTCGGCCACTTTGGTATTACCATCTAATAGTAGTGTAACAGTAGAGTTTATGTTATTCTCTGTGGAATCTTTAAGCTGTACAAAGTGAGCCTCAGTGATATCTAGAGGGGATACTTTATTCATATATCTATCTACAAATATGTTGTAGATTTCGTCAGCCATAAGTTCTTTGTGGCTGTGGTCGGATACACTCTTAACAGCGTAGCCAAAGTTTTCTCTCATCTTAGGAGGTAGGTCGAAACCGAAGTTCTGCTCCATGATGTAGCCTATGCCACCCTTACCGGATTGGCTATTAATTCTAATAACGTCAGCCTCGTACTTTCTTCCGATATCTGTAGGGTTTATAGGTAGGTATGGGACTGTCCAGTGGTCGCACTTTTTGTCTTCGAGCCATTTCATACCCTTAGCAATAGCGTCTTGATGAGAACCACTAAATGCAGCAAATACTAGTTGTCCGCTGTAAGGTTGACGTTCGTAAACGTGCATACGAGTAACTCTTTCGTATAGTTCTACTATTTCGGGCATATTAGAGAAGTCTAGTTCGGGGTCTACACCTTGAGAGTACATATTTAAAGCTAGTGTAATAATGTCAACGTTACCAGTACGTTCACCGTTACCGAATAGAGTACCCTCAATTCTGTCAGCACCAGCAAGTAGTCCCATTTCGCTATCAGCGATAGCACAACCTCTGTCGTTGTGTGGGTGTAGTGATACCACTACGTTTTCACGATTGTTTAGGTTGTCGCACATATACTCTACTTGATTTGCGTAAACGTGTGGCATAGAGTGAGATACTGTTACTGGTAGATTGATGATAACCTTATCGTTTGGGGTAGGTTTCCAAATATCTATAACAGCGTTGCAAATCTCCAAAGCGAAGTCAGGTTCTGTGCCAGTGAAACTTTCAGGGGAGTATTCAAAGTGGAAGTTACCATCAGTCTTAGCACGGTATTCGTTGCATAGGTTTGCACCGAACTTAGCAATCTCTATAATTTCAGATTTTTCTTTTTTGAATACTTGTTCTCTCTGTGCTACAGATGTAGAGTTATATAGGTGTACTATAGCGTTTTTGCAACCCTTTAGAGCCTCAAAAGTTTTAGCTATGATATGCTCTCTAGACTGTGTTAGCACTTGTATAGTAACATCATCAGGGATTAGATTGTTTTCTATTAAAGTACGGCAAAACTCGTACTCAGTTTCGGATGCGGCAGGAAAGCCTATCTCTATTTCTTTAAAGCCTAGCTTTACCAAAAACTTAAAGAACTCAAGCTTTTCTTCAAGGCTCATAGGGACTATTAAAGCTTGATTGCCATCTCTAAGGTCTACACTGCACCAAATAGGTGCTTTGTCAATGTAGGATTTAGTAGCCCATTTCATAGGGGCATTTTCTACAGGGAAAAATTGTCTAGTATACTTTTCTACATTTTTCATAAATTATATACCTCCAAAAAACAGTAATAAAAAAACTTCGTCCTCTAGGTGGAAAAAACCACATAGAGAGGCGAAGGTATAATTCTATAAACATACTTCCGTGATACCACTCTCAATTAACGACACCTTACAGTAAGTCGTTCACTCTGCCACATCCAACAATGTGTATCTCTATAACGGGAGAACCCGTTCA
>CAYXNU010000256.1:0-1994 GCA_964466485.1 uncultured Ruminococcus sp. | reverse complement strand
TCTTACCCTTGCCGACTTTACCATCTTTGGAACGAGTACCCTCAGGGAAGATTACCAAATTTCTACCGCCGTTTAGCTTTTCTATGGAAGTGTCAATAACAGCCATATCCCCTTTGCCCCTAACCACTGGGAAAGCACCCATAGTCTTTATCAAGGCTGTAAAAAATATGTTCTGCTTAAAGAGTTCTTCCTTAGCCATATAAGCGAACCTACGCTTAATCGGTAAGCTAATCAATACGGGGTCTGCGTAACTTCTGTGGTTACTTGCATATATATAAGGTTTTGAATTGTCTATGTTTTCCAAACCCTCATACTTCAGGTTGTAGAAAAGTTTATAGACTAAAAATCCAATATTTCTAACCAAAAAGTAAATCATTACCAACTTTACTACCTATGTAGTTCTCCTTTATCAATAATTTAATTTTATCTATTAGAAACATCTTCTATTAAGCCTAGAATATGCTCAATAGTTTCCTCCTCGGACATACTAGTATTATCCACCAAAATTGCGTCACTAGAACGCTTTAGTGGAGCAATAGCCCTATGAGAATCGTCATAGTCACGTTGGTTGATATCACTTAGGATATCTTCCCAACATGGACAATTTGGGGTATCTTTCAACTGGTTGTATCTTCTATTTGCACGTTCTTCTGCTGACGCTGTTAAAAATAGCTTTAAATCCGCATTTGGAAGTACTACCGTTCCGATATCCCTACCATCCATGATAACGTTGTTATGCTTAGCAATGTTTTGCTGTATGCCTAACAAAAAACTTCTAACTTCAGGGATGGCTGAAACTTTAGAAGCTCCTAGAGATATTTCAGGAGTTCTAATGAAATCTGAAACGTCTAAGCCGTTGACAAACACCCTTTGCACACCGCTAATGTATTTTAGTTCAACGTTCATACCATTCAATCTTGATACCACCTTACTAGCGGAAAAGTCTGTTATGCCGTTGGTATACATATAGTATGCAATGGCTCTATACAAAGCACCCGTATCTATATATATGTATCCAAGCCTTTTAGAAACCTCTTTGGCAATAGAACTTTTACCCGCACCGGCAGGTCCATCTATAGCAATATTTATATTAGACATTCTTCTTACTGTAACTCCTTTTAATTATTGTTATACTAGTGTACATACTATTATAGCATATTCTAAAACCGAATTTGTTAATAAACTGTTAATCTTTCACAAATACTTTAAAAGTTTGACATTTTTTAAAACGTCATCCTTTTTCGAATATTTCTTTAAATGCGGAACGGCTAAGCCGTCCCACACAGTTAATTAATCCTTTGGCTTTCTAGCGATTAATATCACTACTGAACGTGCCTCTAACTCTAAGTCAGTGCCTATAGCCATCATATCCTCGAAGTTTTCTATGCAGTCGTATGGGGACTCCATAGCGGTATTTACTGCAATATGCCATTTCAAGTCAGAGGGCAAAGTTGGCAATTGAAAGTACTGCTTTTCCCAATATGTGTTAACAGCATAGTATATGATATCGTCCCTAGTGTCCTCGGCATTTCTACCGGCAAACATCACACCTATGGTACGGGTGTCGTTGTTGTAGCTGTCATACCACGCAATGGAACTATGTTTACTCATATCTGGGAAACCACAGTGAGCCTGTTTAGTCTTACCACGCAACACTGGGAACTCTTTCCTAAAGTGAATCATATACTGACAGAACCTAAACATATCCTGTTTTTCTGGGGTAACTTCCCAGTTTATCCACGATATTTCATTGTCTTGACAGTATGGGTTATTGTTACCAAATTGAGTATTACAAATCTCATCACCCGCAAGGAACATAGCACATCCACGACTACACATCAAAGTAGCGAATGCGTTCTTTCTCATCTTCCTACGCAAACTAACTACATTAGGGTCTACAGAGTATCCCTCAGCACCGCAGTTCCATGAGTTGTTATTGTTGTCGCCGTCGGTGTTGTTCCAACCGTTAGCCATGTTGTGTTTTTGGTTGTAGG
>CAYXNU010000255.1:0-2006 GCA_964466485.1 uncultured Ruminococcus sp. | reverse complement strand
TTTAGTAACTCTACTCATCGTCTAACTTTAGTACCGCCATAAATGCAGACTGTGGTACTTGTACCGTACCGAACTGCCTCATACGTTTCTTACCCTCTTTTTGTTTTTCAAGAAGTTTCTTCTTACGAGTGATATCACCGCCATAGCACTTAGCAAGTACGTCCTTGCGGAGAGCCTTAACAGTTTCCCTAGCGATAACCTTGCCCCCTATACTAGCTTGTATAGGCACTTCAAATAGTTGTCTAGGGATGTGTTCTTTTAGCTTTTCGGTCATCTTTCTACCACGGGAATAAGCCTTGTCCACATGGACTATAAACGATAGAGCGTCGACCATTTCGCCGTTTAGTAGAATGTCAAGCTTAACCAACTTAGAGGGGGCATAGCCTAGCATTTCGTAGTCAAAGGAGGCGTAACCCTTAGTGCGTGACTTTAGCACATCGAAGAAGTCGTAGACTATTTCACAGGCTGGGAGTTCGTAGTGCATTTCCACACGAGTTTCGTCTAGGTATTGCATATCCTTAAATATACCACGTCTATCTTGACATAAGTCCATAATGTTTCCCACAAATTCGGGAGGGGTTAAGATACTAGCTTTAACCATAGGTTCTTCAGCACTGGCAATTAAAGCGGGGTCGGGGTAGTTGGTAGGGTTGTCAATGAATATAGTTTCGCCGTTGGTTAGATTAACCTTAAATACTACAGATGGTGCTGTAGTGATTAAGTCAAGGTTGTACTCACGTTCTAAGCGTTCTTGAATGATTTCCATGTGCAATAGCCCTAAGAATCCACAACGGAAACCGAATCCCAAAGCGATAGAAGTTTCAGGCTCAAAGGATAGAGAGGCATCGTTAAGTTGTAGTTTTTCGAGTGCATCTCTTAAGTCGCCGTACTTAGCACCGTCTGCGGGGTATATACCAGAGTACACCATAGGGTTAACTTTTCTGTATCCAGCGAGGGGTTCGTCGCAAGGGTTTTCGGCGTTGGTTACGGTGTCGCCGACACGGGTGTCACCTATGCTTTTAATGGACGCTGAAATGTATCCAACTTCGCCGACTTCCAACTTACCGATGTTTATGTGTTGGTTAGCGGTCATGTAACCGGCTTCCACCACAGTGAACTCCGCACCAGTAGCCATTAAGCGGATAGTATCGCCTACTTTTACATTTCCCTGTTTAACCCTAACGTATATGATAACACCCTTGTAACTGTCGTAATAGCTATCAAAGATAAGAGCCTGTAGAGGGGCATCGTTGTCGCCCTTTGGGCATGGGATATCTGTAACTATTCTTTCGAGTACTTCTTCGATGTTCAAGCCAACCTTAGCGGATATTCTAGGGGCATCCATAGCGGGAATACCGATAATATCCTCTATCTCTTTGCAAACTCTTTCGGGGTCAGCGGATGGCAAATCTATCTTGTTTACCACTGGTAATATTTCGAGGTCATTTTCTACGGCTAGGTAGGTGTTAGCAAGGGTTTGAGCCTCTATTCCTTGAGAGGCATCCACTACCAATATAGCACCCTCACAAGCCACCAAAGAACGTGAAACCTCATAGTTAAAGTCCACATGACCGGGGGTATCTATCAAGTTGAATACATAGTCGTTGCCGTCTTTCGCTGTATAGATAAGCCTTACAGCACGAGCCTTAATAGTTATACCTCTTTCTCTTTCCAAATCCATATCATCGAGGAGTTGCTCTTGCATATCTCTTTGAGCGACGGTCTTAGTCTTTTCCAAAATTCTGTCAGCCAACGTAGACTTTCCGTGGTCTACATGAGCGATTATGCTAAAGTTTCTAATGTTTTCAGTTGACATATATAAACCTCTTTTCATTTAATTTTTTAATTACATTATATCACAAAAACGGCTTTCTGTAAATAATGTATATTCTATAAAATCATCCTAAATAAATAATGAAAAACCCCTCACACAAACGAGTGTAAGGGATTTACAAAAGAAGAAAATACGAAAACAATTTCGTTTATTCATTAAGCGTTTAATAGTT
>CAYXNU010000254.1:0-2017 GCA_964466485.1 uncultured Ruminococcus sp. | reverse complement strand
CTAAACCGTGCTATACTAGTCAATAATAGAAAGGTGTGTGTATCATGGCAATTCATATAAAAGAGTTAAACATAGGCTCATATCGTGGCATTAAAGACCTAATACTTGAGGATTTAAGCGACGTTAATATCATCTTGGGGGACAACAACTGCGGAAAGACTAGCGTTTTAGAACTGATTACTTCTTTAAATAGCCCAATGGATTTCGACACTTGGAACGGTTTTGTAAACTACAGAAATAACAGCATACTAGATTTTAACAAAACTTTTGACACTATTGACGAAATCTTTGACTATGAGACTACCAACAAAGAGTGTCGCTTTAAAGTCCTTACGGACAAAGAGTATTCTTTTAAGACTACCCTAACGGATGAAAAGAAAATCGCTTTACCACTCTTTGAGGTTAAGAAAATCAATGAGAGTATATATAATCTCTTAATGGAAAAACGACAGAAAGACGTTGATTTCATTGGAACTTCAAGAAAAAATTTTGCTATAGAATGTGCTACGGATGGCATAGAATACACTTCATCAGCGACGTTATATAAGTTTTCTATCGCTTGTGTAGACTATAAGAACAACCAGACAGAGCGAGTCTTTAAGTTCCCAGTTAAGTTCTGTTCGATATATCCTCTTGAGTTAAATGCGGAATGGTTGGAAAAGAGTAAGTATCATGCTATGTTTATTAGGCTTTTACAGAAGTTCGATAGTGATATAGAGGATATCGTTAGGACTTCCAACTCGTTATACAAGGTAAGGTTAAAGAACCATAACAACGCAATTCCTCTTAACTGTTTTGGTGATGGAATCAAGCAAGTTTTAAAGATATTTGATACCATTATGAGAGCAGAAGACGGAATTATATGTATTGATGAGTTTGACAGTGCTTTACACACTACCAAAATGGAAGAAACTATCAAGATTATTATAGAGGCTTGTCAAGAGTTAAACATTCAAATGTTCTTGACTACTCACAACAAGGAAGCTCTGGAAAAGGTACTGCAAGCTTCCAAGAGGTTAAACCTATTGGATAGAGTTAACGTTATTAGGCTTAGAAAACATCCTGATATGACTATACCATACCATTGGGATGGCTCTAACGCACTATTTGAACTTAGCAAGGGTAAGGAGCTTAGAATATGAATATAGTCTTTTTATGTGAGGGTAAGTACGATTTAACGTTCATTGAAACGTATATATCTAAGAAGTACAGTTTTTTCAAGAGCGACAAAAACTCCTTGTTTTTGAATATAGATTTACAAAATTTTTCTAAAGCGGATAACCAAGAGTGTGTACTACTTATCGATGAGACTGCTACCCATAAGGTTTGTATAATGTCTATTGGAGGACAAGACCAGTTTAAGTCGCAACTTAATGATGTTATAAGGAGTATCAAGGACTATTCCGAACTAAATAGCGAAGATAATCATATAGTTACATTCCTAGATATTGATAACAAGCAGTATGAAGACAAGTACAAGATGTTACAACAGATTTTGAGTAAAAACTCTATTGACATAAAGGACGTAGATACTAGCAAAAAGTGTTCTCTAACTAACTTCCAAACGGTTAAAGGGTTCTTTTACAACAATGCTGAACAGTACAAGCAGAAACTCGGTAAAGAAGCGACTCAATCGCATATGTTTTTTACTCCAATGATAATTCCTCCTAATACTAATGGAGAGTTGGAAACTTTGCTATTAAACTCTATATCTAAGACTAAGCAAGGCGACTTAGGGAAAGATTGCGAAGTAATCGTTGAAAAAGCCAACGAATACATAGACTATCTAAAAGACAACCTAATTTCAAAAAATTTCTTAAACAAACAAGGACTAATCCCAAAAGCAAAGTTTGCGTCGGTAGTATCAGCTATGTATCCCACTAAGATGGACTATCACTATTCTAAGTTAATAGTGGATACTTATAGTTTTTGGTGTTTTTCTAATAGTTCATCCATAAACCAAGTGTTTAGGACGATAGACAATATAGTTAATATTAATGGGATGTAATAAATCCTA
>CAYXNU010000253.1:0-2044 GCA_964466485.1 uncultured Ruminococcus sp. | reverse complement strand
AATCCGTGTTTATTATTGAAGATGTATTTAAACAGAATATCTATGATATGATATCCTCTAAACTAGAGTGTGACGATAACGACGAAAGAGTAAATCAATGTAACTCTATGGCACAACGTCGAATAGATGGTTTCCCTTTGCAGTATATACTAGGCAAATGGGAGTTTTATGGGTTGACCTTTAAAGTCGGGGAGGGTGTACTCATCCCACGACAAGACACAGAAACTTTGGTAGACTATGTGCTAACTATGTTTAAAAATGACGACACCCTTAAAATAGCTGACCTATGTTCGGGTACGGGTTGCATACCTATAGCCATTGAAAAACGCCTTACTAATGCTGAAGTCCATGCTATAGAACTATCTACTATAGCACATTCATTCTTAGTGGAAAACATAGCCCTTAATAGCTCAAAAGTCATTCCACACCTAGGTGACGTGCTAGAACCCTCTACAGCAGAGGAGTTTAATAGCTTAGACTTAATCACTGCAAACCCCCCATATCTAACTATTAACGATATGGAACACCTACAAAAAGAAGTATCCTTTGAACCTAAGCTATCGCTGTTCGGTGGCAATGACGGTTTGGACTACTACAGAACTATTTGCAAGGTTTGGAAAAGTTCTCTAAAGGTGGGCGGTATGATAGTCTTTGAAATTGGGCAAAATCAAGAGAATGACGTTTCTAAGATTATGCTAGAAAATGGCTTTTCCGATATTGCTGTCATCCCTGACCTTTGCGGAATAAATAGGGTAGTTTCGGGAATTGCACTATAGTTGGTACATGGCATATGCTATAATGTTATCAACAAAGGAAAAGTTATGTGGAAATCCGTTTTGTAGGGAACGGCAGTTCGCCGTTCCGCAAAATATAAAAAGGTGTTCCGCCATGCGATAGCATGGAATTACATCAAATTTGCGTTAATTTTAAAATATAGAGTATAATTATCAATAGGAGGTTTTTTTATGGCAAAACAAAATACTACCGAAAGAAAAAGCATAAGTGCAGAGGAAAAGAAAAAGGCTCTTGAATTTGCTATGGCTCAAATAGAAAAGACTTATGGTGCTGGTTCTGTTATGCGTTTGGGACAGACTCAAAGGCTAAATGTGGACTCTATACCTACCGGCTCTATGACCTTAGATATGGCTTTAGGTATCGGGGGAGTACCTCGTGGTAGAATAGTAGAAATCTATGGCCCTGAAAGTTCTGGTAAGACTACTGTAGCTTTACAAATCGTTGCAGAGGCTCAAAAGTTGGGCGGAGAAACAGCTTTCATAGACGTAGAACACGCCCTTGACCCTATCTATGCTAATGCCCTAGGTGTAGACACTGACAACTTAATAGTATCTCAACCTGACAGCGGTGAACAAGCTTTAGAGATTGCAGAGTCTTTGGTGCGTTCGGGTGCTATAGATGTAATAGTTTTAGACTCCGTTGCTGCTATGGTTACCAAAGCCGAAATAGACGGCGAAATGGGCGATATGCACGTTGGACAGTTAGCTAGGTTGATGTCACAAGCTATGAGAAAACTTACCTCTGTAATAGCAAAGTCTAACTGTGTGGCTATATTTATAAATCAAGTTAGAGAAAAGATTGGTATAGTATATGGCAACCCCGAAACTACCCCCGGTGGTAGGGCTTTAAAGTTCTATGCTTCTGTGCGTATGGAAGTTAGAAAAGGTGAGGCTATTAAGAACGGTGGCGAAATTATTGGTAACAGAACTAGAGTAAAAGTAGTTAAGAATAAAGTCGCTCCACCTTTTAAAGAGTGTGAATTTGATATTATGTATGGCAAGGGAATCTCCCGTACTGGTGAGGTTTTAGACCTTGCTGTGGATTTAGGTATCGTTCAAAAGGGTGGTGCATGGTTCAGTTACAATGGCGTTAAGTTGGGTCAAGGTAGGGACAACGCTAAGGAAACTCTACGCAACAACCCCGACATGATGAAAGAGATTGAGGAAAAGATTAAAGAACAGTCTGCTAACCTAGTAATGGTATCTAAAAAGAATAAGAAGATGGCTATGCTTGAACAGGCTAAAAAGTC
>CAYXNU010000252.1:0-2065 GCA_964466485.1 uncultured Ruminococcus sp. | reverse complement strand
TCTTTAGTTACAATAGTCCATGGTATGCAATCCTCTATTTCGTATTAATCATTGCATTTAACTACTTCTACGTTTCAATGCAGTATAACCCAATTGAGATTGCTAATAGTTTACGTCAAAATAATGGTGGTATACCTGGTATTAGACCTGGTAAGCCAACTTCCGATTACATTCAAAGAGTTCTTTCAAAAGTTACTATTGTAGGTGCGTTTTTCTTAGGTGTCATTGCCATATTCCCTATTTTCTTTAGCATGGCAATCCCCGATTTAAGTGGTTTATCTATGGGTGGTACATCGATACTAATCGTTGTTAATGTAGCCCTCGAAACTGTTAGAACACTTGAATCTCAAATGATGATGAGAAATCACCCAGGATTTTTAGATTAGATTATGGAGGATTTTTAGTATGAATTTAATTTTATTAGGTGCTCCAGGTGCTGGTAAAGGCACACAGGCTGAGGTAATTTCAAACGCTCTAAACATTCCACAAATTTCTACTGGCAATATGCTAAGAGAAGCAGTTAAGAATGGTACAGAGTACGGTCTTAAAGCTAAAGAGGCTATGGACAGCGGTGCTTTAGTTTCCGACGATATCGTTATAGGTATCCTAAAGGATAGAATCACTCAAGATGATGCAAAGAATGGCTTTATTCTTGATGGTTTCCCTAGAACCGTTCCTCAGGCTGTAGCTTTAGATGAGATGGGTGTTAAGATTGATAAGGTTTTAGAAATCTATGTTCCAGACGAAACTATAAAACAGAGAGTATCTGGTAGAAGGGTTTGTCTAGATTGTGGTGCTACTTACCATGTAGATTTTAAACCATCTAAGGTAGCAGGTGTTTGTGATAAGTGCGGTGCTAAGACTGTTATCCGTAAGGATGATATGCCCGAAACCGTTTTAGAGCGTTTAGCAACTTATCATCAAACTACAGAACCTTTAAAGGATTATTATACTAAACAAGGTAAACTTGAAACAGTTGTAGGTCAAGAGGAAGTTGCAGATACTTCAAAGCTTACACTTAAAGCAGTAGGAGTAGAATAGTAGATTATGGTGAACGTTAAGTCTAAATCTGATTTGGAGAAGATGCGTAAAGCAGGTAGAATAGCGGGTCAAGCTAGAGAGTTAGCAGGTGAGTCTATTCGTGCAGGAATGTCTACTTTAGAATTGGATAAGATTATTCATGACTACATCGTAAGTTGTGGTGCAGTCCCATCATTCTTAGGTTATGGTGGTTTTCCAGGTAGTGCTTGTATCTCTATCAACGAGGAAGTTATTCATGGTATTCCAAATAAGAAAAGAATTATTAAGAATGGTGACATCGTTAGTGTAGACGTTGGTGCTTACATCGATGGTTTTCATGGCGATACTTGTGCTACTTTTGCAGTTGGTAAAGTTTCGGATACGGCTACTAAGTTACTAGAAGATACTAAGGCTAGTCTTTATAAAGCTATAGAGATGGCTGTAGTAGGAAACAGGCTCGGTGACGTATGCCATGCAGTAGAGGAGTATTGCGCTCCTTTGGGATATGGTATAGTTAGAAACTACACTGGTCACGGTGTGGGAAGAAAACTTCACGAAGCTCCAGAAGTTCCTAATTACGGTACGGCGGGTAGAGGTATTAAACTAGTGGCTGGAATGACTTTTGCCGTAGAACCCATGATAAACGTCAAGGGTGACGGCGTGAGAACTTTGGCTAATGGTTGGACTGTTATAACTAACAGCGGTTCACTTTCTGCTCACTTTGAACATACTATTGCAGTTACTCCAAGTGGCCCTGTAATATTGACCGAGCCTTGATGGAGGAGATACTGTGAATAAATTTAACGGCACAATCGTAAAAGCGTGTGCGGGTCGTGATAGTGATGGCTACTTTGTAGTCATTGCCTGTGACGATTTAGGTTTCTGCTATATAGCAAATGGCAAAAGTAGAAAACTTGACAAACCTAAAAAGAAAAACGTTAAACACTTACAGTTTACTAAGACTGTGGTAGATTTAAGTGGTATGACAGATAAGCAGTTGCGAAAGCTACTTGCTAGTTACACCGCTTAGCCGAGTTAAAAGTGG
>CAYXNU010000251.1:0-2082 GCA_964466485.1 uncultured Ruminococcus sp. | reverse complement strand
AAAAAAATAGGCTCTAAGCATTTACGCTTAGAGTCTATAACTTTATTTCTTACCAGATATTTTAGGCTTTAGTTTTGTGTAGTATATATATATTAGATTGTTTAAAACGTAGTCATACATTAAAAACGCTGGGTTGGTAATGATTAAAAGTATTAACATACCATGTTGAAAGTATTGATTCATTTCGTCGGCTAGTTCTTGCATACCAAATAGGTTAAAGGTTATTTGAAAAGCTATCGTCACTGATACGTTGTAGTATAGCAACTTTGCAAGGATTCTTAAAGGTTTGTTCTTTATCCTATCGAAAAAAGTTTTTAGTATAGGGTATAGCCCAAATAGGAATATAAACATTATAGAACTTTCCTTATCAAAGGTTATAAACAGTGACAACAACGATACTGCTGTATACGTCAAGAAAGACCATCCTGTGCTTACTTCCTCTTTTATAATCATCATTAGAGTACCCGAAATCATTGGGAGTGCAAGACTTAAAATAGGTATTACTCCAGTCATGAACATACTTACCAAACACAGTGCGGATACTATTCCGCCTAGTGCTACTTTATAGCTAGTTCTGTTCATACTATTATAGGTTAGCCAACTTTTGACATTGTGCCTTTACTGCAGGGTAAATCTCTCTATATAGTTGATAGTACTTCTCATAGTTAGGAATGTTCTCTTGTATAGGTGCTTGAACCTTATCCGCCTTGATAATGTTTTCACAAGCCTCTTGCACACTAGAGTATATACCCGCACCAGTTAAAGCTAAGATACCTACGCCCAAAGCTGGACCCTCTTTAGAGGCTACAGTTTTAACGTCACAAGCGTATAGGTCAGCTAACATCTGTCGCCATAGCGGAGATGTACCACCGCCACCACAAGCCATCATATCGTTTACGTTTATGTTCATTTCTCTAAATACTTCTACGCAGTCACGGAGAGAGTAAGCTACACCCTCAAGTACTGCTCTAAGCATATGAGATTTTCCGTGTATAGCAGAAAGTCCAAAGAACATACCACGAGCGTTAGGGTCTAGGTGAGGAGTTCTTTCGCCCATTAGGTATGGTAAGTATAGTAACCTATCTGCACCCACTGGAATCTTTTCTGCCTCTTTGTCCATGAGGTAGTACTCATCTACACCCATAAGTTTAGCGGTTTCCTTTTCGGAAGTACAGAAGTTATCTCTAAACCATTTTAAGGATAGTCCAGCACCTTGAGTAACTCCCATGACGTGCCAACAGTTTGGTACTGCACAACAGAATGTGTGTACTCTGCCCTTAGGGTCTATAGTAACGTTAGAGGTGTGAGCGAACACTACTCCACTAGTACCGATAGTAGTAAAAGCCTTACCATCTTGAACTACACCAGTACCGACAGCAGCGGCAGCGTTATCACCTGCACCACCTACCACGATAGTACCTTTTTTCAAGCCTGTTAAATCTGCAACCTTTTGAGTAACCTCTCCAGTAACGTCTGGGCTTTCGTATACCTTGCCTAGCATATCCTCTGTGATGTTTAGAGCGTCTAACATAACACTAGACCATTTTCTATTAGGAACGTCTAATAGTTGCATACCAGAAGCGTCGGAAACTTCTGTAGCAAGTTCACCAGTGAGCATTAGTCTAACGTAGTCTTTAGGTAGTAGGATGTATCTACACTTTTCAAAAGTTTGAGGTTCATTCTTCATAACCCACCTAATTTTAGAGGCTGTAAAGCCAGTAAGTACAGGGTTGGCAGTAATCTCTATAACCTTTTCAGCACCTACTATTTCAGTGATTTCTTCACACTCTTTGCCAGTACGTTGGTCGCACCATATAATGGACTTTCTTAAAACGTTGTAGTCCTTGTCAAGCATAACTAGTCCGTGCATCTGTCCGGATAGTCCAATGCCCTTAATGTCAGCGGAATCTATGCCACTAGTTTCTATTACCGCCTTAATGGTAGTGATAGTAGCGTTATACCAATCTAGAGGGTCTTGTTCAGCCCAACCGTTGTGTTCTTGATATAGTGGGTATTCCACAGTGTGAGAGGCTATCACATTTCCGATTTCATCAAATAGTACTGTCTTAGTACCGCTAGTGC
>CAYXNU010000250.1:0-2082 GCA_964466485.1 uncultured Ruminococcus sp. | reverse complement strand
CGTTCCGTACACGGGATTATTTTAAAAAATTAAGGCAATGCATGAATATGTTATGTACGGAACGGCGTTCCGCAATTTTGCAAAGCAAAATTTTATTATCGAACTCATGTTATATTTTAATAAGGCATAGAAATAGGGAACGTTTAAAGCGTTCCCTATAAACATATTATGACAAGCCATTCTTTTTGTTAGATGCCTCTAATATTTTAGCATCTTTTTTAGCCATTTTTTTCTTTTCTTTAGCTAGTTTAATTAGTTCTTTTTTAGTTAAGGTTTGTTTTTCTGCCATTTCGGAACTTGAACCGCCATTTTGAACACCGTTCACATTAAGGACGTTTTCAACTGTAAAAGCGTTATAGAGCCTTTGCTTGTTAAAATCTTTTTTATCTCCATCGGTTAGACCCTTTTCACGCATTTGAGTAGTAATATCAGTAGTTCTTTTAAAGGTAGTATTGTTCACAGATACCACAGAGCTTATAGAGTTAGGTGTAGCGTTTAAATACTTGCTTTGGTAGTAGCTAGATACATCTTTTTTGGTGCTGGTATCGGGTTTGTTTGGAATTGGGTTATCATCAAATTGAACGCTTTTTGTAGTGGTTGGAGTACTTGTAGTAGTCTGTGGGGGAGTAGTGGTGCTTGTTTGAGTGGTACTTTCTTGAGGGGCATTGTTGGAAGAAGTAGAGGTATCATCGCCCCAACCGTCTAACCAGTCATCGAAATTGTCTAAACTAAGGTTATTATCTAGGGTAGTGCTATCTATAGGTGCTTGAACTGTAGGGTCGTTCTTTAGTAGGGTGTGCAATTCTACACTTTCGTTAGCATCAACCATAACGTTGCAATAAGCGTTTTCTGGGTTGACTTGCATTATCAAATCTAGGCAATTGCTACAGGGCATGACAAAACTGCCTGTTTCTATATCTAGAGTGACTAAACTTTCAACCTTATTCTTATTAGCTTTAACCATAGAGTTTATAGCCTCGTATTCCGAACAGGTGTTCGTAAGGTTGCCGTCCTTGACGATGCTACCGTTACTAGCTTTGAAAATTTCGTTGTCGGGAGTACATAACACCGTAATGGTGGAATTATCGTAAGCATTGAACCCAAAACCATTAGATTTCTTCTCCGTTAGTGCGTCTAAGGCAACATTATATAATTCATTTAAATTCATGATAAAAAATTCCTTTCTTTAGAAAGTTTGCATAATATGATACTTAAATTATAATATATTCTGTTAAAATTGTCAACACATTTATTTATGAATTTTAAGATATTAATATGCACATATGCTATGTATTAATATTTTAATAATATATGGTAGTTTGATATTAGTGCAAAATTGTCAGTTCTTTGGGCATAGCAAAAGCACACCCTTTTTTGGGGTATGCCCGACAGATAAATACCATTTACTTTTACATAGTAGAATACAAGTTTGATGTAATTCTATGCTGTCACATAGCGGAACGCCGTGGGCGACGTTCCGTATAAAAATAGTTTATTTTATCAAACTTGAGTTAATCTAAATAGGTAACATTGTAGCAATCATCAAAAGCGTCAAAGGCAATGGCTTTTACACTTTTTGGAACTCTTATCTTTGCGTATAGGCAATTATTAAAAGCATTATCATCAATAGTTGTAACACTCTTAGGGATGGTTATATTTTCTAAGCTATAGCAATTACCAAAAGCCCACGCACTAATAGATGTAACGCTCTTAGGGATAGTTATATTTTTTAAGTTATTGCAATCATAAAAAGTCCCATCACTAATGGTTTTTACACCATTAGGTATAGCTATTTTTTCTAATCTACTACAATTCTCAAAAGCACTTTCACCAATAGATGTTACGCTTTCAGGTATAGTTATTTCTCCTAAGCTATGACAATTCTCAAAAGCACTTTCACCAATAGACGTTACGCTTTCAGGTATAGTTATTTTTTTCAAGCTACTACAATCCTTAAAAGCATAGTCGCCAATGGTTTGTACACCGTTAGGAATGACTACTTCTGTTATATTTCCAAAACCATTAAAAGCATTGTTACCAATAGTTATTACACAATCAGGAATCTTTATCTCTCTTAAACTT
>CAYXNU010000249.1:0-2088 GCA_964466485.1 uncultured Ruminococcus sp. | reverse complement strand
AAAGACATATGTAAGATACCATTATGAATACTGCTAAATTTTCACTGGAGAATTTGTGCAAACTGCTGAAAGATTGGAATTTTATTGAATGTTTATTAACTATATGTTATAATATAGTTATCCTTATTATTTGGCTAAATATTAAAAAGGAGATGAAACTAGTGGCTGAAAATGACAAGCAAGTTAGCAAGAAGAAAAAGCTTAACAGCATGAAAGCTCTTTCTATGTTGGATAACATTATAACTAGAACAGACGATGACGACGAACCTGCTAACGAAAACTCAAGTGCGGTTGATGAAACCCCAGAGGATAGCAACCTCGATATGTTCGATTCCCTTACTAAGACTTTGGACAGTATCTTGCTATCTTCCAAAAATGAAAATCAAGCTGAACAAACCATACAGAGTAAAAAGGTTTCAAATATCTCTAAAGAAATGGTGCGAAAAGCTAGTATAGATAGTTGTCAAGATTTAAATGTGAATGATACCATTTATACAACCGCTAACGTTCCTATAAAGGTTTTGGAGATTGTTCCTAGCTTTGAACACATCCCTACATATTCCGTTAGGTTTATGGGACAGATTCATATCTTAAAGTGGTATAATAAGTCTATAACCAACGACTTACAGGGATACCAAAAGTATTTACAAGAATTAGCTAACGATAAAAGCTATCCTAGTAGCATTCTAATGCCTAAGGCTTTTACCAAAGAAGATTCTCATGGATGTTTTGGTTGCATATTTACTGATGTTACTCATGACTATTTTACTCTAAAGGATATTATAAATGGCTACATAGTAGAATATGACGAAGAACACATACCTAGAAGAAGAAGTATCAAGTTTAAAAATATGAACGCTATGGTTACAGCAGCCATAAAGATATCTGAGGCTTTTCTAAAGCTAAAAGAAAAACTAGAACACTTCTACTCTTTCTATGACGAAAACTTACTTGTAAATATAACTAACGGCGATATTCTATTGGATATCTCTAACTCTATATCGAAACAAGGTAACGTTTTGCACGTCGATAGGCAATGCGTATACCTAGCCCCCGAAGTACTAAGTGGCAGTGTTAAACCTAACCCCAACAGCGACAACCATATATTGGCTGTGCTACTATTTAGAATCTTTCTACACGACCACCCACTTGAGGGTAAAAGCGTTATAGATGACACTTCTTTAGACGTTGAAGAAACCATCAAGTATTACAGCGAACAAGCCGTATTTGTCCTAGACCCTGAAGACGACTCCAACAGACCCGTGCGTGGTGTACACTTTACAGTACTATCCATGTGGGATAAGTATCCACAGTACTTGAAAGACGCTTTTACTAAGGCTTTCTGTGACAACCTATTCTCTTTCGATTTCCGTTACTCCCCAGAAGATTGGTTGAAAATATTAATGCACCTTAAGAGCGATTTGCTAAACTGTATCTGTGGTAGAGTAGATTTCAGTTTTCTATACGAAATGACTCAAGAGGCTTTTTACAAGTGTCAACGTTGCGGTAGTAAATACCATTCATTGTATTTCAAACGTAGGGATTACAGTATACCTATCTTTGATAATAACAACATCTACGCAACTTTCCTTAAAGATAAAATTTCTAGCTATGATGAGGTTATGGGTACAGTAATAGAAAATAAGATTCACAATAACCTCTTTGGATTGAAGAACGTAAGTACTATCGATTGGAAGTGCCAACTCCCAAACGGCGAGTCTAAAGATATTAGACCCGATGAGGTTCTACCTATATTCGCAAATACTCAAATAGACTTCTTTGGTTCTCTAGCTGAATTTGATTTTGTAGGTAAGGATAAAAAATAATTTGAAAGGATTTTTTCATTATGGAAATAAACAACTATATCGAAGATATTATAACTGTAGATAGCTCCAAATGCATCGGCTGTAACAAGTGCGTAAAAGTATGTCCTATAAAGGTTGCTAACAAGACAGTCCTAAAGGCTGGTACAGACGACGAGTTTGTAACAGAAGTAAACCCCGAAAAGTGCATCAACTGTGGTGAATGCGTTAAAGCCTGTAAGCACGGTGCTAGAGGCTACACCGACCACTCTAAGCAGTTCTTTAA
>CAYXNU010000248.1:0-2096 GCA_964466485.1 uncultured Ruminococcus sp. | reverse complement strand
ACCAGCGTTCACTTGTGCAGGAACAGCCACGAAACTCCACTCATAGGCATCTGTAGCACCATCCAAAATGGTGTAGCACAACTTTGAGTTGTAGTCTTTGCCCTTTAGGTGTGGGCAGGGTTCTTTTAGCTTGTCCCTACCGCAAATAGAACACCTATGTGTATTTACAGCACATGACACGCTAACTTCTTTTTTAATTCCGCCGTCTATTTCCTTGATGAAGTCTTCGTTTGCGGAAGTTTTCACCATATAGGCATAGCCTTGTAAAAACTTGTAAGGTCTGCCGTCTTTGGTGGTTTTTAGCGTATCGGATACCACTTCAGTGTCAAAAATTCTTGCCACTTGATTAGTCGCTTTAGCTGTGTGGTCAAATATGCCTGTTTTCCCGACGAATAGGTCTTTTAGTTGCTCCAGTGCCTCATCGGAGAACACTTCTAAGTCACGGTCTATGTCGTTGTCGCATAGGCGAACTTTAAAGATGTACACATCTTCGGCGGTTAGTGGCGAATTAGTGAAGTTGTTCACCTTTTCAAGCATTTCCTCAGTTATTTCCACTTAATCACTCTCCCCTTGATTTGGTATAGTGGTTTGGTTTGTGTTAGGTGTGTATACTTCGCCAGTATCGGGATAGTATAGCACATCGTTCAAGCCCAGTTTTATGAAGTTTAGTCCCAAAGGTGACATATTTTCGATACGTCTAACCTCATCCACTTGCATGAAGTCAGCTTCTATAGCTGTTTTGTAGGCGTCGAAACGTGTCTTAATGTCATCTTTTAGGATTTCCGTGGTGTCAAAAGCCCAGTAGTAGGTGCTTTTTTCAGTTTCAAGTAGGTTTGTCTTGTTCAAAGCCGTTTCTATAGCGTGAAGTATCGGGAATATAGTAGTTTTAAACGTTCCTGATATTACGTCATCTTTGGCAGTGCCGTTTATTACAGTATCGGACAAGCCGAACAGCAATAGCACATCATCGTTGATAGCTTTGCGGTTTTCGTTCAACTGCAACTCCACAGCGGTGTTGGAACTCTCTTTGAAGTCCATACCAGCGTTTAAAATCAACATATTTTCGCCATTTTCGGCATTGTAGAAGTTTCTCCAACCCTCTTTAATTTTCTTCATTTCGGGTTCGGCGTGGTTTTTGTCCAGTTTAAGGAATCCCTTCTTATTTCCGCCGTTCTTAACCATTCTCCCAGTAAACACCATCAGATTATAAGCTATAGCTAATATCTGTGGGTTTTCCTGAAGGATACCCCTACCGTACACACCATCCTTAGAGGAACGCAAAATCTTAATAAACTCATTATCTTCGTAGCGTTCACCATTGATGTAATAGTAACAATCTTTGAAGATAGGGTCGTTGTTGGTGACTCTGCTAACTTTTCGGCAATCTACATAGTGATAACTTACAACTTTGTTTCTATGTTTGTTTATGTAGATGTAGCCGTTTCCATCTAGTAAGTAGTCAGTAACGAACGATTTCCACATTTGGTGACAATCTAAGGTGTCGCCAGTATCGCCATTTAGACGTTTTACTCTAATATCTTCATCTTCGGAAACACGTTCGATAGTGTTGTCTTCCTTGATTTTGTACAAAGCTATAGGAATGCTAGAAATTTGATTAGTAATATAGTTAATCGCCGAATTAACTACTGGTATCTCCAACGCTTTATCTATAGTGACTTCTTCCCTATTGAAAAGAGCCGTTAAGACATTGCTGTCGGAAGTTTCAATAGATACGCTCTTTGTTTTCTTTCCGCCTAGACGGAAAATTTTATTAAAAATGTTCACTTTTTCCGCCTTTCTGCCTAGTAATATACCACAAAATCATCATGGCTAAGGATATCTTGCTGTAGAAGATACATAGCATTTATTAACGCTACTACCATATCCACTTTACCACTAGATTTTTTCTTATTGACGTACTTGTTTAGGTTGGTGTCGTAGGTGCAACGGGAATTCTCAAAGTTAATTTCCAGTAGCCTATTGCTGTCATACCTAAACTTTTTCTCCGAGATATACTCATATAGTAGCTTAGTGGGGCTGGATAGTATGCTAGAATGTTGGCGAATTTCCACGCATTCAATAGGATTTTCTGCACT
>CAYXNU010000247.1:0-2121 GCA_964466485.1 uncultured Ruminococcus sp. | reverse complement strand
AAGCCTGTAAGCACGGTGCTAGAGGCTACACCGACCACTCTAAGCAGTTCTTTAAAATGTACGAAAAAGGCGAACGCATTAATATAATAGTTGCCCCTGCAATTAAAACAGCTTTCCCCGGAAATATGTGGAAACATATGCTACAGTGGTTCAAAGACAACAACAGAAACGTTAAAATATATGACGTATCCCTAGGTGCGGATATCTGTACATGGGCGTATAACGACTTCCTTAAACACAACAAGGGTAGCAAAATCATTAGTGAGCCTTGCCCCGCTATAGTAAACTACGTTGAAAAGTATCAACCTAAACTAATAATGAAGTTAGCACCTGTGCATAGTCCTGCATCATGTTTGGCGGTGTACCTAAAGAAGTACCACAACCACGAGTCTAACACTCCTATAGTGCTATTCTCCCCATGTATCGCAAAGACTTCCGAGGCTATACAGTACAATACTTTTAACTTTAATATCACTTTCGACAGCCTAAAGAAGTATTTCGAGGGCAAAGGCTTGAGTTTCGATAACCTAGGCTACAGCAGATTTGAATTTAATGCTGACCCTGGTATTTTGGGACAACTTTTCCCTAGACCGGGTGGACTAAAAGATAACATTTTGGCTCTACAACCTAACCTAGTAGTCCGTACCGCTGAAGGTCCTCAACACGTTTACAAACGTCTTGAACGTTACATAGACGTTCCAGAAAACAGAAGACCCGACGTTTTGGACGTTCTAAACTGCCAGTACGGTTGCAATCAAGGTACTGCCTCTATAGAAGAAAATTCCCTTGCTAACGTTGAAAGCTACATGGACGAACTTGAACTAGAAGCCCAAAGCGAAAGAGGTTGGTGGCTACTTAAGGACAGAACTTACAAGCGTTTCGATAAGGCTTTCGATGTGAAAGACTTTAGATGTCTATACAAGAACAAGTTTGAGTTAATTAGAAAACCTACTGACAACGATATCGAAAGTATCTTTAAGTCTATGCTAAAGTTTACCCCTGAAAGCCGTACTATCGACTGTAACTCTTGTGGTTACGACAGTTGCCACGAAATGGCTTGTATGATATATCAAGGATACAACATAAAGAACAACTGCGTATACTACATGAAGAACAATATCCATGCACAACTAAAGAACATTCAAGACTTACACAGCACCCTAGAAAAAGAGTTGACAGTCCTTATAGATACCTCCGACAGCTTAAGCACTACTGTTACTAACGTAAACAGCAGTTCCGAGCGTTCTAACAAGACACTAAAGGGCTTAATCTCCGACCTAAGTAGCATGAGTTCTGTAGTTACAAACTTCCATGAGTACTTCAACGATGTAGACGTTGCAGACATCACTTCCGAGGATATCGACAACGTTATTAACCTATTCGACAAGCTAGAAAATATCTTCAGCGACTCTTTCCTATCTAGATTACAATCCAACATCCAAAACGACAACGAAACTATCGAGGCTATTCACAGCCTTGACGAAAAGTCACAAACCCTACTAAACATCATCGCTGAGATTAAGAGCAAGTTTGAACACGCTGAAGTTAATGCTTAACTTTTACATTTGCCCACATTTGTCCATATATTTACATATATGAATCAATATAATAATACGGAAAATTCCCATACCATAAACGGTATGGGAATCTTCTTTTTATCTTTAAAAAAATTATCAATTCGGCGAATCGCCATTCCATACAAATATTACTTGTTGGAATCAGAATACTTTTTGTAACCAGGGTGTTTACCAGTAACCCCATACTGTGGACGCATACCTATAAGTCTATCTATGTTTTCCCTAGAGATATCTTTAACACCGCCTAGCAACCTTGCCACTAGGGATATCTGTGCTTGTAACTCCATAGTTTCCATTCTGTAGTATGCTGTAGTTAAGTCAGCACCCATAGTTAAAGCACCATGGTTGGTTAGTAGCATACAGTCGTGGTCTTGTAGGTATGGTGTAATAGCATCGGGAACTTCATAGGTAGAGGGAGTTCCGTAAGGTGTTAGCGGAATAGAACCCACAGCTATAACAGTTTCTATCATGCAGTAGTCATCCATAGGAACGTGTGCACAAGCAAAGCCAGTAGATACTGGAGGGTGTGCGTGTACTACAGAGT
>CAYXNU010000246.1:0-2152 GCA_964466485.1 uncultured Ruminococcus sp. | reverse complement strand
TTACCTTAAACTTTTACTCTACCTGTTCTTGTTCTGTTTCTTGTTGTTGTTTGGTAGCCTTAATCTTAGATACCCAGTTATCCTCAACTAGTAGCACCGTAAAAGTCACCCCTTGATACTCTACCACTGCCAACTCATCCTCATCGGGGATATGCCCTAGCAAATCCACAATAAAAGCACTCATAGTATCGTAGTTGTGTTCTTGTGGTAGAGTTATCCCTAGCACAGAGCAAACATCCTCAATATCTGTAGAGCCGTCTATCGTGAACACTCCCTCGGATATTTCGTCAATCTCACGTTCTTCTTGGTCGTACTCATCTTGAATGTTTCCGACTATTTCTTCTATCAAATCTTCAAGGGTTATTAGACCAGCAGTACCGCCGTACTCGTCCACCACGATAGCCATTTGCAACTTTTTTTTGGTCATGCTTTTAAAGAGTTCGGAACACTTGCAATACTCATGAACGTACATAACTTTTCTAACGAACTGCGAAACATCGAACTTTTCGGAGTCCTTGCACCCCACCAAAGATAGCAAATCTTTAACGTATACAATTCCCACGATGTTGTCCACATTGTTTTCATATACAGGTATTCTAGATACTCCCTCATTGTTAGCTATGTATACCAGTTCCGAAATTTTAGAGTTTACATCTATAGCGATAATATCTTTTCTGTGGGTCATAACGTCGCATATAGTTACATCTTCAAAGTCAAAGATATTGTTAATCATATCCTTTTGGCTTTCCTCAATAACTCCTGTTTCGTTGCCTGTTTCGACCATCTTTAAGATTTCTTCTTCTGTGACTACATCGTTTTCGCCATCACTTGCCAAACCTAGCAACTTGCACACCACAAAAGATATTCCATCTATTAGCAAAGTTAAAGGCTTAAATAGTACTTCAATAACTTTAACCCACAACACGCTATTTAATGCCAAATCATCCAAATACTTTTCTGCAATACGTCGTGGTAGAATATCCGTAAAAGATACTACTACCGCTACTAATACCACCGCAAATATAAGCATTGCTACTAGTTGAGTTACTATATCATAGCCACTAAACTTAGCTACGTTTAAAATATCGAATAGCTTTAGAGTTCCACCATACACCCAAACATCAAAGGCTTTTGCCTCTACAAAGGATAGCACTATAGCCACAACACAAAACATTCTACATACAGATAGCGACGCTCTTAACTTATTAGGTGACGACACTAGCTTTAAAAGTTTCCGATACTTTATATTCGTTTCGGAGAGGCTTTTTATCTTGTTTTCATTCACTTCCAAAATAGCAGATTCAAAAGCGGTATACACAGCCCTTAAAATAACAAATATCACACATATTATTAAATACCATCGATTAACATCACTTTCCATAAAATAACTCCTTGCCTAAAAATGTTCATGTAAACAGTATATAACATATTAAAAAAAATATCAACTTAAAATGAATTTAATTTTTTTTGAAAAGTCTATAAAACTTAAAAAAGCCCAAATTTATTTTTATTTTGTCATATTGGACGTTCCGCTTTAAAAAAACACTTAAAACCAAAAAGGCGGATAGAAAACTATCCGCCAAAAAATAATCGTCAAAGATATGTCAAACTTATTTGCTAACAGACTTAACAAAGATATCATAGATACCAGTAATAGCTTGATTGAAATCACTTTCACTAATACCAATGATAATGTTCAACTCACTAGAACCTTGGTCTATCATCTTAACGTTTATGTGGTTGTGTGCAAGTGATGAGAATATTCTACCTGCAGTACCACGAGTCTTTCTCATGCCCCTACCAACGACAGCCACTAAAGCTATGTTGTGTTCGATAACTATGTTATCAGGATTAACCTCTTTTTGGATTTGAGAAACTATCTTCTGTTCGATATCCACAAACTTTTCGGATGGTAGGAATATACTCATACTATCGATACTAGATGGCATATGCTCAAAGGATAAGCCATTCTTTTCAAAAACTTCTAGAACCTTACGACAGAAACCTAATTCGTTGTTCATCATAGCTTTTTCTATAGTGATAGATGCAAAGCCTTTTTTACCAGCCAAACCAGTGATAGTATAGTTGCTAATGCTTTCTTCTAAGTCCTCGGAAACTATCATAGTACCAGGGGCAGAAGGTGAGTTAGTAT
>CAYXNU010000245.1:0-2197 GCA_964466485.1 uncultured Ruminococcus sp. | reverse complement strand
TACTAATGCTTTACTCATATTCCTTGATTTTCCTTTCATGTATATTTTGTATATCAATTGCAGAGTCTGTTCTGTAAGATGATATCATTTTCAAAGCGACCCCTTAGTGTAGTAGTGATAGTCTTAGCGGAAGTATTCTTGATACCCCTAGCGGTCATGCAACTGTGTGTACCTTGTATATATACTCCCACATCTTGAGAGCCTGTAACCTCTTGAATAATCTCAGCGATATCCGAGCCTATGCGTTCTTGTAGCTGTAGACGTTTTCCTACCATATCACAGATACGAGCAATCTTGCTAAGCCCTATAACCTTGCCATTAGGGATATATCCCACGGATACAGTCATATCGTACATAAGAGCGAGGTGGTGTTCACAGTAGCTAAATATTTGGATATCTTTAACTATTACAACATCGTTTTGGGAGCATACACCCTCATTAAAAGTTTTGCCAAACTTTTGAGCGATTTCGTGGTTAGTGTAGTTCATACCCTCAAAGACTTCCTCATACATACGGGCAACTCTTTCGGGGGTTTCAATTAGACCCTCTCTGTTAGGGTCATCGCCTAAGGCCTCCAAAAGCCCTCTAATATGGTACTCTATTTTTGCCTTATCTATCATAGTTTAGACTCCTTTCTTGTTAGCGTCCCAAATGAACTTATGCATTTGTAACTGCAAAGATATTCCATTAAGTTTATGTGCTTTCATATAGTCTACTATTTCGGAAAGTTCTATCTTGCCGAACACTGCACTAACGTATATGTAGCACTTTTCCTGTAGAGAGTACTTCTCTACTATTTGAACCATCTTGTCTAAGTCCTCAATAGAACCCACTACAAACTTAACTACATCCCCTTTGGATTTGTCTAAGTACTGGTAGTTGCTTAAGAGCATTCTGTTTTCCATGCCACTGGATGGGCATTTGTAGTCTAGCGTGAAAGACGCTCTATTGCACACATTTTGGAATGGTGCAAGGTCTGTAGCACCGTTAGTTTCAACCTCTACAGATATGCTACTATTCTCCACAGATAGCAACTCCAAAAGCTTGTAAAAATCTTTTTGTAGTGTAGGCTCTCCCCCTGTGAGCGTAACCCTTTTAATACCAGTAGACTTAATATAGTCTACTATATCTTTAGGGGACTGTTCTACATATTCCGCAGTGGGTAGGTTTGCCCATTTGGTATCACAGTAAGAGCATTGCAAGTTGCACCCCTTAAACCTAATAAACACCGCAAGTTGTCCAGCGTGTTTACCCTCGCCATTTATGCTTATAAACTTTTCTACTACTTGCATGGTACTATTCCCCCGTATATGTAGCACAGTTGTTTGGTGTTTCGTACACTGTTACAGATTTAACATTGTAGCCCTTACCCATAAGGATATCGAATATATACTTAGAAAAGTTTTCGGCAGTAGGGCGGAAATTTACCTCTAGTAGCCTAAAGTTTTCTTCTAGTAAAGCTTCTATGGTCTTAGGTTTTAGGGTGTTTTTTTCATATATTAGTGAGTGGTCGAAATCGTCAGCGATAAGTTTTAAGTCGTGTTTGATATCGGAAAAGTCTACAACCATACCACGAAGTTGACCATCTTCCACAAGGTTATAAGAAAATATTTCAGCTACTATAGTCCACCTATGCCCATGGATATTACTGCACTTTCCTTTGTATCCGTGTAAAAAGTGTGCAGAATCGAAACTCTGTTCTGTTTTTAGAATGTACAATATACAAACCCCTTTCGATATAGAAAAAATCCCACTAGCTAGATATATATAGTGGGCAAATCTTTATAATTATATGAATGATTAATAGTTAATCACTAACTGTTAATTTTTAGTTGTATAGCCCTAGTTTTGTTTAATGTCAGGAGGTTGCAAAGCGAACTGACAACACTATAATAGTATCACAATATCTATAGCTTGTCAATATAGCCTTGACATATAATTTTTTTTGAGATATAATTGAAATGTAGCATAACCATTGAACGGAAATTTTAAACTTACGCAAATTCGTTTCAAGAAAGACAAGGTTTTGTGTTCTATCGAATTAGCGTTAAACTATGTAAAAGAGGTAAGGACTTATGAGAAAGAATGTTTTACTAAGCATGACACTGTTGTTAGCATTGTCAAGCTTTTCTGGTTGTGATGTAATATCCTCATTAAAAAGTACTGATACCACTGACAGTGGTGTGCAACAAGCTAA
>CAYXNU010000244.1:0-2202 GCA_964466485.1 uncultured Ruminococcus sp. | reverse complement strand
CAACTATAAAGAATTTTTTTTGAAACTTGGAGCATTATGTTGCCCAAATCTGTCAGTAGTTCATCTTCACTACCCATTAATTTTAAGTTGCATAAACTTCTTTCCATATCAATCATTTTGCATTTAATTTCAATCATCTTCTAGCACCTCTTTTTATTTTTCTGCATTTCTTCTAGCATTTGCTTCTTCACATACCTAACTAAGCCCTTGAACATCTCAAATTCGTGGGGGTAGAGAACCAATGGCATTCCACCGCTATCGTAAATCCTATTAAGGTTATAATATTGCAACTCGGAAACTTTTCCGCCGTCTGCCTTTAACTCTATGCCCATAAACATACCCTCAATACAGCATATCAAGTCGGGGACACCAGAGCGTGTATAGATACCACCACCCCAGTACTTGACGTAATACACGCCCTCATCGGTTAGGAACTTCTCAACTTTATCTTGAAAACTTTTCTCACTGCTCATTATCTATCCACCTCCTCTTTACTTTTTTGCATAATGCACTATATGATAAGCCGAGTATTTTAGCCCATTCAGCTACTGGACGGGTTTCGCCGTCTATAGTGGCACACCAACACCCCGGCTTTCGGATTAACTTCTTCCCACGATGACCACATTTTTTATATCGGATGTATAATAATCTATACGATATACCTGTAATCTTAGCCCATTCGCTTAACGTGTGAGTTTCCCCATCTATTTCAATAGGTGGTAGGGATTTATCTACAGGTTTGCGGATTAAGTATTCGCCACGTTCACCCCTATAGTATCTGTCCCTTAGTGTTTGATAGGAGATTCCTGTAATGGTTGCCCATTTGCTTAACGTGTGGGTTTCTCCGTTTATTTCAACAGGTACTCGGGATTTCGTAGGTTTGCGTATTAAATCTTCACCGCAGATGCCTTGAGTATATCTTCTCCATATCGCAGTTACACTAAGCCCCGAAATTTCCGCCCATTCTCTCATGGTATGAGTTTCGCCATTTATTGTGATTGTAATTTTGCGTTTCATGACTCAAACTCCTTTTCAAATAGTCTTTCGGTGTAGTCTTTTCTCATCTTTAAAACCTTGTAGATATGTTGCTCTATGGAACTTTTGCAAGTTAAATAGTAGTAAAAGCAAGGCTTATCTTGACCTAGACGATGCGTACGCTTTTTAGACTGCTCAAATAGTTCACTACTTAGTGGTGGGCTAAAGTACACGATTTTATTAGCTTTCTGCAGATTCAACCCAAAAGCCCCCGACTGGAACTGGATTAAAGTAACGGAGTTGTCTAAGTTCTCAAACGCTGATAAATCCTTGCAATGCCCATTGACTACCGAGATAGGTCTGTCGTTAGCACCACATATTTGGGTCAAGGCTTTGAGTTCGTCATCGAAGTTGTAGAAAACTATTAGCCTATCTTCTGTGGACTGTAGCAAATCCTCAAACGCTGTAAGCTTGTTCGTGTTGTAAGCCCCACACAGTTGACGGCAGTACAACATCTTCTTAAGGGGAGTATCCCCTACTAGTTCGGTATCGCCTAGCTTGATGTATCGTGATTTCATAAACTTTTTGTACTCTTTTGTCACGCTGATTTTTATGTTTATGTCAGTCTGTGGTGGTAGTTCGAAGACTTCATCGGTTTTCATGAAGATTGCTCCATGCTGTGCTAGGTTGTACTTTAGGATGTCAACATTCTTGTAGCCATCCACAACTTTCACTGGATACCCACCCCCAAACGACTGCTCATGGTATACCACATAGTTGTCGTAGTACTGTCTTTTGGTTATGCCCCAACCTAGCAACTTGCACTGGGGGAGTAGTTTCTCATACTTGCCACCGCAGGGCGTTCCTGAGAGTAGTATCACGTTGGTGGGGTGTAACCTCTTTAGTATGAACTCCGTACGCTTAGACTTCTCGTTCTGTATCAGTGACGATTCGTCTAGCATTAGCGTGAACGTATGTAACGTAGCAATTTCGGGTCGCCTAATTAGTAAATCATAGTTGATAACACAAACCTTACGGTTTGCAGTTCCATTGGTTAGAAAACTGTATAGGTCTACCTTGTCAGTGCCATCATAGACTTCATAGTTGTAATACTCCTTAAAATGTTCTAGCCAGTCTTCTACTTTGGACTTTTGGCATACTACTAGATTTGTGTAATACCCCAACTGTGCCATCTTTTCAGAACCTACGAAAGTCTTACCTAGACCC
>CAYXNU010000243.1:0-2234 GCA_964466485.1 uncultured Ruminococcus sp. | reverse complement strand
ATAGGCTTTGCAATGTGTGGCTCTTTCTGTACGTTTAGTAAAGCTTTTCAACAAGCCGAAATATTAAAATCCATGGGGGCGGAACTAGTACCTATAATGTCATACAATGCAAGTACTTTAGATACTAGATTTGGAAAAGCTACTGAACATATCCAACGGCTTACCGATATATGTGAAAAAGTACCCATAACTACCATACAGGATGCCGAACCTATAGGCCCTAAAAACCTCACAGATGTGATGATAGTATGCCCTTGCACTGGCAATACGCTCTCTAAGTTGGCAAACTCTATAACTGATACCCCCGTTACTATGGCAGTAAAATCCCACCTAAGGAACGGCAAACCCGTAATAATAGCCCTTGCTACTAATGACGCTCTATCGGGTTCGGCGAAAAATATAGGTACTCTAATGAACTACAATAACTACTACTTTGTGCCTTTTTCTCAAGATGACCCCTACAAAAAACCATACTCTGCTATAGCAGACTTTTCAGCTATACCCGAATATACTTTAAAAGTTTTGCAACAACGTGAAACCTTTAGGGAATAATATTATAAAATTCAAAGGCACTACCAGTCTATATTTTTAGGGTAGTGCCTTTAAAATCTATATATCTCTTTTGTTCATTAAGGAGTTGTTAGCAAATTTTTATTCATACCTTAGAGCATCTATAGGGTTCATCTTAGCAGCCTTGTTGGCTGGGTAGTATCCAAAGAATACACCAGTAAGCATTGAGAATATTACAGATACTACAATAGCTATAGCGTTAGGTTCTACAGTTAAGCTTACCAAAGTCATCTCATCTGGGTAGTAGTTGGTTAATACATACTTAGCAACCTCTGCTATTATTATGCTGTTTAGAATACCACTCAAGATACCTATTATGCCACCTATTAAACATAGCATAATAGCCTCTAGGATAAACTGCCCTCTAATAGAGTTTTTCTTAGCACCGAGAGCTTTTCTAATACCTATCTCTTTAGTACGCTCCGTGATACTTACTAGCATGATGTTCATAACACCTACACCGCCTACTATCAAAGATATACCCGCAATGATAGTTATTGCTAAGGTTACTATGTTTAGTACAGTGGTTATGGTATCCATTTCGGAGGAGGTATTGTATATAGTAATGCCCCAGTTTTCGTTATCGGCGTACTTGTCGTCAAAGAACGATTGTACCCCCGCTTGAAACGCATCCATATCCACACCGTTTTGAGCGTCTATTTCCACATCGGATATGCCACTTACAGCATTTTCATTGTCGGGGTTTATAGCGTTGGCATAGCCCACAGAAGTATATACATATGTAAATCTATCCTTTTCAGCTACGGAAGTATCAGGTTTGCCAAAGTAAGCGTTGCTGTATTCATACACACCCACGATAACAAAGCTATCCATATTTCCGTTAATATCTACTTCAAAGGACTGTCCTATAGGGTTTACGCTATCGTCCCCGAAATAACTTCTAACGAATACATCGGAAACTACTGCAACGTTTCTGCTCTCTTTGTAGTCACGGTTGCTAATCCATCTGCCCTTTTGTATTTTCAACACAGAACTCATACTTTCAGAATAGCCATCGTTTATGCCCATAACACTAACGTTTCCATAGTTTTCACCATCGGGAGAGGTTGCCGTACCACTACCACTCCATACATTGATTACAGCACACTTTAAGTCATCCCCTAGATAGTCTGCTAGTTCGTCTAGCATATCATCAGTAATCATATCATCGGAAGTCTGTTCGGGATACTCCCATGTGTCCCAATCGTCGTCATTATCGGGGTATTTAGCCTCTAAGTATAGGTACAAGATATTAGTACCACCTAGTTTATTCATAGTGTTGGAAAGTGTAGCCGATACAGAATTACCTATAGTAGTGATAGTTATTACCGCACTAATACCTATGATAATTCCTAGCATGGTTAAGAAAGACCTCATCTTGTTGGAAACTATTCCGCTAAGTGATAGCCTTAAATTTTCAAAAAATCCCATTAGTCAACACCTCCCGTATCGGAAACGATGCTACCATCGCTAATGGTTACTATCCTAGAAGTTTCTTTAGCCAGTTCTTGACTGTGAGTAATTAGCACGATAGTTTTGCCTTTTTCTTCATGTAGTTGGTGGAAGATATCCATAACCATATGACCCGTCTTACTATCCAAAGCACCAGTAGGCTCGTCCGCTAAGATTATACTAGGATTGTTCGCCATAGCCCTAGCGATAGC
>CAYXNU010000242.1:0-2245 GCA_964466485.1 uncultured Ruminococcus sp. | reverse complement strand
GGTTTTGTTTTAGGTCTAGGCGTGGGCTGTCAATATGTGATGCACATATCTTAACACCCTTAGAGATATCCTCTTTACCGATGATAGCAAATATAATAGCCTTACCTCTGTTGTTGTAGTAAACCTTATCCCCAGCCTTTAAGGACATACCCTTTGTGAATGGAACGTAGCCGTTCTTTTCAGCAGTAGCAACAGCAAACTTAACAGCCTCACGTTCAGTTTTGGCTTTGTTTAGGAAGTTTTTGTAACCCTCGCAAAAGTCATTACACTTAGAGACTTCCTCATCGCTCATAGTTTGATAAGCGTTCTTCTTATTTTGGAATAGCTGTTCTTTTAGTTCTTTAATATCCATGATATTCAATCCTTTCTATATGTTTTTTATGCGAATAGGTAATCTACAATAGGTTGAACCTTATTCATATTTAGTGGTTGGTACACATAAGCAGATATTTCACCAATCTTGTTAAAAGATACCTCTAGGAGTTCAATGTAGTAAGTAGCCTTTAGGTTGTCGCCTTGCTTGATGTACTTATACACGTTTTCTAGTATGGTAGTAACTTCCTCTTTAGTGACATCCTCAACCTTTGGGGCGTTTGGTAAAACTGCAAGTTCTGCCATATCTCTAGTATTAAATATACCTTGAAGGCTTGTAAAATCTTGTGGGGAAAAATCTTTACCAGTCATCATATTTAGAGCGACCATTTCTTGAGTGCAATCTTCAGGATTTTTCAAAATGTAATCTATAAAGTTTCGCACTAAAGATACTTTTTTTTGGTCTGGTGCTGGATATATTAACTCTTTTCTCATATACTTTCCTTTCTTTGTAACTAGTTGTAGTCACACCATTGTTTTTGTAGAAAACGACAATTTGCCGTTCCGTATATGTGAATATGTTACTTTACGGAACGCTCAATGGGCGTTCCCTACAAAGTTTCAATCTATCGAAGTTGCATTAATACAAAATCTTAGATATAACTTCTAAAGCTTTAAGTTGCACGTTTTCTTTAGTAGTATTGTTTTCTATAATGTATTTTGAATGTTCACGGAAAAACTCCTCACTAAGTTGTGACTTAATTCTATTTTCCGCTTGTGACTTGCTAATGCCATCACGGGCTACTATTCTTCTAATGCGTAACTCTTTAGGTGCTACCACAGATACTACACAGTTGCAAAGCTTGTAACAACCGCTTTCAAATAGCGTAGGAGCATCTATCAAGACTTTGTTGCTACAAAAAGTTGTAGCACTATCCACCATCTTTTGAATCTGTGCAACTATGTATGGATAGGTTATAGAGTTAAGTTTTTCCAACTGTTCCTTATTAGAGAATACTATATCTGCTAAAGCTTTGCGGTTTAAGTTTCCGTCACCGTCTAGGATGTTTTCACCAAAGGCAATAACTACGTCATTAAGGCAAGGCATACCCTTAGACATAACCATTCTAGCGACCATATCAGCATTGATAATATAAAACTCATTCTCCATAAACATTTCGGATACGGTAGTTTTACCCGCACCCGTTTGACCGGTTAAACCCACTACTAAAGGTTTTTCAGTATTAATAATTCTACTCAAGAGTAATCACCTCAAATCCAGAGGCACGGATAAGTCTGTTGTACACAGCCAAACCTATGCCATTAACGTTAGGCTTTCTAATGTATACAGTTTTAGCACCTATAGTATCTAGTTCACGCAACTTTGAAAACACTTGTTGAGCGTGTTCCAAATCGGAATCGCCATAGGTTAAATACTGGAATGGAAAGTTTTCAACATCACTTTCAAATATTAGAGAGTACACACCATCGCCATTGTGCTTAGATACATACTCTATAAAGCCGTCAAGAGAACCCTCTAGTATCTTAACGTCAGCAGTTGGAGAGTAATGTTTATACTTCATTCCAGGGGAAGCGACTTTTTCGTCTGCACCTATTTCGGAGAGTATACCCTTATCTAAGACTACATTCTTAGCAACGGTCTTTAAATCTTCAAAGGTTATATACCCTGGGCGAAGTATCCTAACAGTGTTTTCGTCGTCGAAAGATATTACAGTACTTTCCACACCGACAGCACACGCTCCACCGTCCACTATAGCGGATACTTTTCCGTTCATATCGTGTAGAACGTGTTGTGCTGTAGTGGGGCTAGGATATCCCGAAGTATTAGCGGAGGGTGCAGAGATAGGCACTCCTGAGAGTTCTATCAACCTTTTAGCTATTGGGTGCGAGGGTAACCTAATACCAACGGTAT
>CAYXNU010000241.1:0-2289 GCA_964466485.1 uncultured Ruminococcus sp. | reverse complement strand
GGTGCTATCACTGTGGATAACTTCTGTGCTAAGATAGACTACTCTAAGTGTACTAGTTGTGGAGAATGTATCACAGCTTGTAAGCGTGGGGCTATAAAGTCTTGTTTACAGGTGGATTAATACAACGTAATTTCAACAATAAAATTTTGCTGTGCAAAATTGCGGAACGCCGTGGGTGGCGTTCCGATATATATTAAAAAATAATAAATAAAAAAATCCCCTATAGTGCTATGCTATAGGGGAAAAAATTTTCTTATATTTATCTTTCTCGCCATGTTTTTCTATACTTGAATGGAGTAATATCCTCGGAGGCTTTAAACTGCTTGTTAAAGTAACTAGTATCGTAAAAGCCACACACGTCGGAAATCTCATCGATAGGCTTATCTGTAAAGCGTAATAGCCTTTTAGCGTAGTTAATCCTACAGGATATTATATACTTAGATATGGTAACTCCATAAGACTTTTTAAACTCTTTAGTCAAGTAGAACTTACTCATGCAGAAAGTATCACAAAGATTTTCGAGATATATCTCATCTGTAAAATGCTTATCGAGGTAATCTTTAACTTCACTTAAACTTTTCGAGGCTTTAACGGTGTAATCCACATCACTCTTTTTGAAAGTTAAAGTTAAGGTTAATAAATCGGTAAGTAGTTTAGAAGTCTTTATTTCAGTACAAGCATCGGTCTTTTGGTTAATATCGAGTATTCTTCTAAGAATATCCGCAAAGGGATAGACGTTGTTGGGTTTTATTACATTAACGAAAGTTTCCTCAAAGCAATGGTAGTATCCCCTAGCGGTAGGGCCATTAAAGTGTACCCATAGGAGTTCCCATGGGTCGTTGGGGTCACTCTCATAGCTATGAGTATTAAGACAATCTATAAAGAAACAGCATCCCTTAGAAACGTTGAAATTACGTTCTTTATACGTTAGAGTGCCTTTACCTTTTAGCACTACCACAAACAGTAAAGAGTCTAAATTTTCTCTGTTAGTGTGGTACTGTTCAATCAATTTCATATAGCCCACTTCTTGAATGTAAAAGAACGTACTCTTTGCGAATGCACTAGTAGTACAGATTAGTCTTACAGAATCTTCTGAAACTTTTTGATTGTTCCAAAGTTCAATATTTTCTTCCATAAAGAATCACCTCTTTTTATGATAAAACATCTTATGTAACGTTAAAAAAGCGTTACTTTAAGGATTGTTAGTTTGCTTATTTATTTATACGCATTGATATATCGAAACACTTAACGGAATGTGTTAATGCACCTAAAGAGATTATATCCACACCAGTTTCAGCGACAGACCTGATATTTTCAGCGGTAACGTTTCCAGAAGCTTCAAGTTTTGCTCTGCCATCTACAAACTTAACGCATTCGGTCATCTGTTCACATGACATATTATCTAGCATGATAACGTCAGCACCCGCAGATAGAGCCTCCTTGAGTTCGTCCATGGTACGCACTTCAACTTCAATCTTAACCATGTGACCTATCTTAGTTCTTAGGGCTTGTACCGCTGGAGTAATTCCGCCATAAGCGTCTATGTGGTTATCCTTAAGCATAGCACCATCGGATAGGTTGTACCTATGATTCTTACCACCACCAACGGTTACGGCATACTTCTGTAATGCTCTTAAACCTGGGAGAGTCTTTCTAGTATCAGTAATTTGAGCGTTAGTGCCTTTTACTAATTCAACACAAGTGTGGGTAGCAGTTGCAATACCTGACATATGCTGTAGTATGTTTAAGGCTGTTCTTTCGCCCTTGAGTAGAGTAGCGGTATCACCGTGCATTTTAGCGATAATGTCGCCCTTGTTTACTACAGTGCCATCTTGAATAAGTATCTCAAAGTCTACATTACCGCCAACTAGTTCAAATACACGCTTAGCTATTTCTATGCCACATAGAACGCCAGTATCCTTAGCGATGTAGTAAGCATTGCTAGTGTGTCCCTGTGGGATTAGATAGTCTGTGGTAACGTCTACATAGTTGATATCTTCTTCTAGGGCTGTATTGATAACGTTATCAATATAACTTTTAGTCAACTTCATTAGAAAAAACCTCCTAAATAACTTCTTTTAATATTAAGTATGCTATGGTAACTAATGACTTAGCCTCAACGTAGTCTGCATTGACTACAAAGTTGCCATTAGCCAAAAACTTCTTAAGTTCTTTAATGCGTTCAAAACCCTCAACAGCAGACTTTTTATCTGGGATTACGAAGTAACTCTTTTGCATGATATGACGAACTTCTGTTCTAATACCATGTGGAATAACCTCTGTAGTATC
>CAYXNU010000240.1:0-2306 GCA_964466485.1 uncultured Ruminococcus sp. | reverse complement strand
CCGCCCACGGCGTTCCGATATATAAAAAATACGTTTCAATTATATCGAATTTGTGTTAAAATATGTATGGAACACCGTTCCGAAAGTTGTGAATTATGGAAAATGAAAATCAAGAGTACTACATGAAACGTGCATTAGAACTTTCAGAAAAGGCTTTTGCATTAGGGGAAGTTCCAGTAGGTGCAGTAGTGGTACATCGTCCCACGGGCGAAATAGTAGGCGAGGGCTACAACCTTAGAGAGTACGGCAAAAACTCTTTAGCACACGCTGAATTGATAGCTATTAATCAAGCTAGTGAACGCTTAGGCGGTTGGCGGTTGGTGGGTTGTGACTTATACGTCACGCTAGAGCCTTGCCCTATGTGTACTGGTGCTATTATAAATTCTAGGATAGAAAACCTATATTTCGGGGCTTACGATAAAAAATCGGGGTCGGTGTGTTCTAAAGTGGACTTGTTTTCAGTAGGATACAACCATAAACCATACAGTGTAGTTGGGGGCATTCTAGAGAGTGAATGTTCTGCTATGATGTCAAGTTTTTTCAAAAAGCTTAGAAGTATTAATAAATTCTTTGGAGGTAAGATTAACATGGTGCATTTCGACAACGATTGGGAAACCATCTTGAAAGATGAGTTTCAAAAAGAGTACTACCAAACTTTAAGACGTTTTTTAATTACCGAATACAAAACACAGACAATATATCCTAATATGTATGATATTTTCAACGCTTTAAAGTATACATCCTATGAGGATGTTAAAGTGGTAATCATTGGGCAAGACCCTTACCACCAACCTAATCAAGCCCATGGTTTGGCATTCTCTGTGCTAAAGGGCAATAGAGTACCACCATCCCTACTAAACATATTTAAAGAGATTCAAGCGGATGTTGGCATAAACAATCTAGGCAAACACGGTGAACTCACTAAGTGGGCTAAAGAGGGTGTACTCCTACTTAACAACGTCTTGACGGTTCGCTATAGTTGTCCAAATAGCCACAGGGGCAAAGGTTGGGAAAACTTTACCGACGACGTTATAAGGATTTTAAACCAACGTGAAAAGCCTATGGTATTTATCTTGTGGGGGGCAAACGCTAGGGCTAAAGCTAAGTTAATTACAAACCCTAACCACCTAGTGTTGCAATCCGCACACCCTAGCCCATTGAGTGCCTACAACGGATTTTTCGGTAGCAAACCATTCTCTCAAGCTAATGACTTCCTAGTGGCTAAAGGTATGCAACCCATAGACTGGAGCATAGACTAATTTTAACGATAGTTAGATAAATAGATTGTTTTTGTAGGGAATGGCGATTCGCCATTCCGAAATGCGAATGCGGTAGCATGGGATTATATCGAACTCATGTTAATCATAGCTTTAAGTTATGGTTGCCCATAGGATTTTTTTATTGCAAAATGTCATGGTTTTGTGTTATAATAGTACCGTTGAAATTTATTATAAAGTGAAAGGATTTTTTTAATATGAACAATAACAGCATAGCTGAAACTCTAAAAAATAAAACAGGCTTTTCCTTTGAGATTTTCCCTCCAAAAAAGACTAGCCCTATAGATACCATATATAAAACCCTCCATGAGTTACACAACCTAAAACCAGACTTTATTAGCGTAACCTATGGTGCAGGTGGTTCAAATGTGGGTGCATCCACTGTGGATATTGCATCAACTATACAGGATGAGTATGGCATTAAAGCTATGGCACATCTACCATGTATTAACTACACCAAAGACGAGATTTTAAACATCTTAGAGGAGTTTAAACAACATAACATTAACCATATACTAGCACTCAGAGGAGATATTAACCCAAACATAGAACCTAAACACGATTTCAAACACGCTAGTGATTTAGTACAGTACATTAAAGCCAACGGCGATTTTCACATATCGGGGGCGTGTTACCCTGAGGGTCACCCCGAAAGTGCTACCCTAGACGACGATATCCAAAACCTAAAGTACAAGGTGGATTGCGGTGTGGAACACCTAATGTCACAACTATTCTTCGATAACAACTACTTCTATGAGTTCTTAGAAAAGTGCGACAAGGCTAACATAAAAGTTCCAATAGAGGCTGGTATTATGCCCGTTACTAATAAGAGCCAAATAGAAAGAATGGTTTCACTATGCGGTGCAAGTCTACCTAGAAAGTTCACTAAGATGATGCAACGCTATGAAAACTCCCCAGAGGCTATCCGTGACGCTGGTATTGCGTACGCTATAGACCAAATAATAGATTTGGTATCCAACGGTGTGGACGGTATACACCTATACACCATGAACAATGCCTATGTAGCTA
>CAYXNU010000239.1:0-2318 GCA_964466485.1 uncultured Ruminococcus sp. | reverse complement strand
GATGGCGGTTCGGATAGCATTAACTTCCTATCTAACCCAGTGTTTAACACCACTGAGGACTTAATAACTATGTACCAAAGTGACTACTGTATCACTCTTGACGAACTCCCTACAGACCTATACACTGGCTACTCCCTAGACGGTTTCGTGGACAGCGAACCTAAAGAACCATCTAAGGACAAGGACACTACTACTCCTACTGTAACTACTACCAACAAGACTGAACAAAAAGTAGTTACCCTAGATTCTAGCGATTTCACCGAAACTACTGACGGTTTCTCATTCACTGTAGATGACCCCGAAAACATCTCTAAGATTGAGTTAATCGGTACTATCTCCGACACTGACGATTCCTCATGGTGCTGCGGTGGCGGTGGTGTAGTGTTCGGCTTAGGCGAAGATAACGACTATGCATTCCTAGACTATATGTTCAACAAGGGCGACACTAAGGCTACCGTAAAATTAGATGGCACTTTCAAGTCTGGTGAAACTGATGCCAATGGCAACAACCTTGAAACTACTGGTACTATCAATAGCAAAACTATAGAGGTTACTAAGTGGTGGGGTTCTTCCGCTACTGACGACAGCGGTGCTCACGTAAGCATGGATATCACTGGGGTTAAGGTATACTACAAAGAGGCTGAAACTACTTCCGCTACTGAGTCTACAGAAGACACAGAGGCTACTACTACTGACGCTTCACCCTCTGAAACTACCGTTGATGTTGACGTTACTACCACTACTGACGATAGCTCTAGCAGTGATTCTCAAGAAACTACTACCCTAAAGGATATCGACTCTACAGTTTCAGGTCTTAACGGTGACGTAAACGACGACGGTACTATCGACGTTCTAGACCTACTACTAGCTAAAAAGTACGTCCTACAGATGGCAGACGAAACTTCTATAAATTTCAACAACGCTGACGTAAACGGCGACGGCGATGTAAACGCTGTAGATATACTTAACATTAAAAAGTATCTACTACTAATACTCTCACAGGATGAGTTAAATGCCCTAAAGGGTTAACTACAACTTTTTGAATATATAACGATGGAACGCTCTGCTTTAGGGCGTTCCGTTTTTTTTAAGAAAAAGAGGGGGCAGGGGGAATGACACGCAAGTGTCATTCTATACAGGAACGGCGAATTGCCGTTCCCTAAACTCTATTCTCTATACTCTTATCTCTATTATCTATACTCTTTACTCTTTACTCTATACTCTGTGTGGACATTTTTTGGACAAACATTGGACATTGTCCAATTTTAATTTTATTTTTGCTTAACCTATACTCTCCTTACCTAACCTATACTATCCTACCCTAACCTATCCTATGCGGACATTTCGCCGTCCATGGACTGTCCACTGGTCGTCCACTGGACGTCCATTGGTTGTCCATAAAAAATGTATTAAATTCACATTTGACAATATCGATATTATATGCTATTATATGTTATGTATATAATATATGAAATGAAAGGTGTGAACCTCTTTTGAAAAAGTATCTAGCTTTAATAATAGTGCCATTGCTTTTCACGGGCTGTGGAACAAATTTGGACTATGTAAGCATTGACGACACTACTACACAAACAAACCTCGAAAACCTTGACGTTACTACTGCACCTACAGAACAAAGCATGGATACAGTCTTAGATACTGCTACCGCTTATGATGACTTAGACTCAAGTACGCTTGAAACTACTAGCGATGGTTCTACTACTGAAACCGTCACCGATGTTGAATATAACTCTAACACTATAGTACTATCCGAGGTTACTATTGCAACTACTACCGAAGATACCACTACTACACACATATTATCATCCTATGGCGACGACGAACAGCTAATTACCTTAGCTACATCGCTATACAACGTGGCTTGTGAAATGTACTGGAACTACTACTATGGTTCACCTTACCCTATAGATTACGACCAGTCCATTGAGGATTCAAACGGTAATACGTTCTTCTTAGTTGACGATACTGCTATTACCTCTTTGGAAGATGTTCGCAACAGTTGGTATGATGTATTTTCTACCACCACAGACCCACAAGACTTTAACGGTCACTTTATAGAAAAAGATGGCAGAGTATACGTCAATGACGGTGACAGAGGTAGCGATATATACTACAGCAACACCGAACTAACTAGCATAATCTCCACTGTAGGGGATGAGGTTACCTTTAGTGCAGTATCCCACTATGTAGACCCCGATGACGGCTCTTTTGTAGAGGATACTACCGATGATTTTTCTATAATACTAGAGAATAACTCTTACCATGTGGGTAAGTTTACTCTACCTTACTAATAACGCAAA
>CAYXNU010000238.1:0-2321 GCA_964466485.1 uncultured Ruminococcus sp. | reverse complement strand
GCTCTATGGAAGTCATACCGACGTTTTCAAGGCACTTTAGATGTGTTAGGTAGCTTTGTCCGAAAGTCATAAAGAAACGTATTCTCTTTATGCCCTTGATGTTTAAAGCTAAGCTTTCTAGTTCTTCGTGGTGTAGTAGGTACATATCTTTTTCGCCTACTTGGTCGAAGTTGTACACCCTCTTAATTTCCATAGGTTCAGTTTCAACCCACTTGCCGTCTTCTATGTAGCTACCCTTAGCGGATACCTCACGGATGTTTATTTCGGGGTTAAAGTTGGTAGCGAATGGATAGCCATGGTCACCGCCGTTGCAGTCTAGGATATCTATATAGTTAATCTCATCGAATTGATGTTTCATAGCATATGCAGAGAATACACCAGTAACACCAGGGTCGAAACCGCTACCTAGTAGTGCAGTAATACCAGCCTTTTCAAACTTTTCACGGTAAGCCCATTGCCACTTGTACTCGAACTTAGCGGTGTCAAGGGGTTCATAGTTGGCGGTATCCACATAGTTAGTTTTAGTTTCAAGACAAGCGTCCATGATAGTTAAGTCTTGATAAGGTAGTGCAAGGTTTAGCACTACATCGGGCTTAAAGCCATTGATTAGTTCTACTAGTTGTGGAACGCTGTCGGCATCCACTTGAGCGGTGTGGATGATAGTCTTAGTAGTGCCTTGAAGTTTTTCCTTTAGGGCATCGCATTTAGACTTAGTTCTACTAGCTATCATAATTTCAGTGAATACCTCACTATTTTGGCAACACTTGTGAATAGCTACAGAAGCCACTCCTCCACAACCTATTATTAAACACTTTCCCATAAAAATTTCCTCCTATAATATATATATTACAAATGGCTAATAGCCATATAGTTACCTAGTCGCTCATACCCAAAGCAACGGACTTATCTAGGTAGTACGTTAGAGATTGAGTTTCGTCACTGACAAGAGTAAGTACTAAGTTGCCGTCCACGAACTCGAACTCATAAGCGGTATCGCCTATAGTTAGACTGCTGTCCTTGATGGTATCGGGGTCTATCGTTATGTTAATGATATCGTCGTCGTCGATGGTGTAAGTACCACTAATGCAGTAGCCTATATCGTCGTAGGTTAGGTAGAACTCGCCGTCATCGGTAAAGGCAATGATATCGTAAGCACTATACCATGTATTGAAAAGTTCGGAATACTCATCCGAAATACTATTTGCGTGGCGGATACCGTCATTTTCTGTGGTATCGGTTTCTGCGACAGTGGTAGTATCCACATCGGCGGTGGTGTCTGTAGTGGTAGCAGAGTCGCAACCGCTAAACGCTAGTAGAGTCATTAAGACCCCCAAAAATACTGTTATCTTTTTCAAAATAGAAAACCTCCATAAATAAAACTCATCACTATAATTCTAGCACACTAGTGTGTAAATATTGTGGTATAATGATGATATTTAATCTTTAGGTGTAACGCATAGCAAAATCTCTCTAAGGAGTTTACAAGCTAACGCAGTAGATGCCCCGCTTTGGTCGTATGGTGGGGATAGTTCATTCATATCTAAGCCCACTATGTTTAGTTTGGATACCTCTATAATAGCGTTTAATAGTTCTCTGTAGGTTACACCGTCAGCTTCTGGAGTGCCAGTGCCACAGAATATAGAGGGGTCTAAAACGTCTAAATCTAGGGTGAAATAGATAGGTTTGCCCTGTAGTTTTTCGCAGATATCTTTTAAGGTGTCGAAGTTGAACTTGTTCATGTAGGTGTGGTTTTTAGCCCACTGGAACTCTGTTCTGTCACCGCTACGAATACCAAACTGATATATTCTGCCGTCCCCTAGAATATCATGGCAACGTCTAATAACACTCGCATGGGAGAGTGGCTGTCCTAGGTAGTCATCTCTTAAGTCTGCGTGTGCGTCGAAATGGATTATGTGTAAATCGGGGTACTTTTTAGCAACGGCTCTTACGCTACCTAAAGTCACTAGATGTTCACCGCCTATCATTAGGGGGAGTTTGCCATCGTTTAAGATTTCAGCTGTCATATCCTCGATATCTTGTAAAGCACTAGTAGGGCTACCAAAACATAGTTCTAAGTCGCCACCATCGAACACAGATATATCTGTTAAGTCTTTGTCTAGGTAGGGGCTGTAGGTTTCAATGCCGTAGCTTTCGTTTCTTATGTGCTGACTAGCAAACCTAGTTCCGGGGCGGTACGATGTAGTGCTATCGAATGGCGCACCAAATATTACTGTCTTTGCCTGTGAGTACTCGCAATCACAAGCTATAAAAGTATGGATGTTCTTTTCCATATTAAAAATTCTCCTTGAAAAATTTTTTTG
>CAYXNU010000237.1:0-2388 GCA_964466485.1 uncultured Ruminococcus sp. | reverse complement strand
AAAGAACAGAAGATTTCTACTGAGGATTCTAAGGTTCAAGTTTGGGTAGTACCTACCAACGAAGAACTATTAATCGCTAGAGATACTCTAAAGATTATATCCAAATAGTAGATAGTATATATACTATATTTCACATATGGAACGCTTAATCTATTGATGGGCGTTCCTATTTTTTTGTTTTATATATTTTTTCATTTTAAAAAAACGGAACGGCAAAACACCGTTCCATATAATTTTAAAAGCCATATGAATTATCGTTATCGTTATTACTATCTTCTTGTTGTTCTTGTTCGTCGTCATCGTCGTTTTGGGTCTGTTCAGTGGTAAGAACTTTTTCAGCAGAACGTACCACTATATCGCCCTCTTGAGAACGCACAAACTGTAGACTCAATAGTAGGGTATTCATTTCCTTAGAGGGACTGCCATCTAGTACAGTGGTGTTAGAAGTGTAAGCTAAGTTTATATCTGCATAGTATACCACAGCACCGTTTAAGTCGTCATCTCTTTGCCCATGCACCGAAACGTTACTAATATGGTTAAGTTGGCAATCGGGTAACATATTGGATATTAATGAGTTGTAGTATTGAGATGTAGTAATACTTCTAATGCTTTCGGCATCGGAATTGAATATTGCCTCGCAGTAGGTGGATAGTTCACTCACTACACTTTCGTAGTCGTCTAGGGCGGACTTGCCATCGCTTACGGGGTTTTTAACAGTCACAGAGAAGTCTTTATCTAGTATACTAGTAGGAATGTACAACGAAGTATAAGAGCATACACCGTCGCTGTCAGCGGTTATTAAGGCGGTAACGTTGTCCTGTTTTACCTTAGCGGTATCGTCGTCTATTTCGCAAGAGTCCCACTCCTTGTATAGCTGGATGTTTCCATACTTATCGAATAGAATCTTTTTGCCGTTTTCGTTAAGAGTTCCCACCCTAAAGAAGTCGTTCTCTTTTGAGATGCTATTAAATAGCAAAGGTACTATCATATTTTCGTAGTTGTCTAATATTCCAACGGCAATGGATGCACTGCTTAAAACTCTGCTAACTATAAACCTATCCTCGGATAGAACTTCTATGCTATTCCAAACAGGTGAGATAACTTCACTGCCATTGGCATTTACTATGCCATAGTACCCCCTAGCCGTTTTAACCATATACAAAGAGTCGTCGAAGTAGCTTTCCACTAACTCATCGTTGTTGGTATCGTAGGGGATAAATTCATCATTAAGGTTGCTAGATATATACCAGTCTGCACCTACTTGAGAACCCAACAGTATTATTCCCATAATTACACAGAATATAACCCTGTGCATATTGCTATTAGTAGTATTACTCATTATCTTTCGACAACACCTTTTTCAGTTTCCCTGACTATATATACAGGTCTATTTTTAACTTCTAAGTACATCTTAGATAGGTACATACCGTTTATGCCAGTGCAAAGCAATATTACTCCGCCTATGAAGAACCCACCAGTTAAAACCCCTGAAGTAGTACCAAAACCTACTATTCCAAAGATGATTAACATTAGCAAGGCTATAATACAGAATAGCACCCCAAAGAATATAGATATCGATAGAGGAAAAGTTGAAAATGCTACTATGCCCTCTATGGAATATTTGAATAGGTTTATAAATGACCATGATGTAGTACCCGCTGCACGTTCTACATTTTCATATTCTATATACTTAGTTTTAAAGCCAACCCATGAGAATATGCCCTTAGAAAAGCGGTTGTACTCTGTCATAGCTAGTATGCTATCTACCATGTGACGTGTCATAAAACGGAAGTCTTGAGCGCCGTCTACTATTTCGGTTTGAGAAATCTTATTCATAATCTTATAGAATAGTCTAGCAAACCACGAACGCACTGGGGATTCACCATCACGACTAACACGTCTAGTAGTGGCACAGTCGAACTCGCCATCTTTAACGTATTCGTACATTTGAGGTATAAACTCTGGTGGGTGTTGTAAGTCCGCATCCAAAACGACTACATAGTCCCCAGTAGAGTTTTGCAAACCTGCATACATACCTGCTTCTTTACCAAAGTTTCTAGAAAAAGATATAAACCTAACTCGGCTATCTTTTTTTGCAAGTTCTCTAAAACCTAGTAGAGTTTTATCTTTAGAGCCGTCATCTACAAACATTAACTCATAATCTATATCATACTTTTGAACCATTCCGCCCATAACTTCTGTTATCTTATCGTAAAAAAGAGGTAAAACTTCTTCTTCGTTGTAGCATGGCACAACTACCGATATTTTCTTCATGTTTAAGTATCAGTCCTTTCAAAAACAATGTTTATACACATAGTAGTATATCATATATAATGCCATTTTTCAACCTTTTTGTTAAAATATTTTTTTGTAGGGAATGGCATTTAA
>CAYXNU010000236.1:0-2402 GCA_964466485.1 uncultured Ruminococcus sp. | reverse complement strand
TGTAAACCACTCACTAGCACACAAGCTAGGTGGTGAGTTCCACATCCCACACGGTTTAGCAAATGCTTATCTATTACCACACGTTATCGAGTACAATGGTGAAACTACTCCTACTAAGTTTGCTGCTTGGCCAAAGTATGACCACTACATGGCTCCACAACGTTATAAGGAAATCGCAGTAATGCTAGGTCTAGTATCTAAGACTGCTACAGAGCAAGAGGGCGTTAAGGCTCTAGCTAATGCAGTTCGTGACCTAATGGGTAAGGTTGGTGTTCCACTATCTATCCAAGAGGCTAACACTGTATGGCCAAAGAGTGCTATCGACTCTAAGACTTATGAGGCTGCTCTTGATGAGTTATCTTACAAGGCATTTGGTGACCAATGTACTACTGCTAACCCAAGACTTCCTAGAGTTGAGGAACTTAAGAAGTTATATCTATTAGCATACTATGGTAAACAAGACTAATATGCTTTAGTATATAATACGTCTTTTAACATTTGCGTAGTTCCTGTATAGGGCTACGCAAATTATGTATAACATATTATTTTTAAAGGAAGTGGTAGTTTTGAATTTACAACATCTACGTTACTTAGTAGAAGTTGAAAAAGTCGGCTCTATAACTAAGGCTGCGTCATCCTTATTTATGGGACAACCTAACCTAAGCAAAGCCATTAAAGAGATTGAAAATGAAATGGGAATAGTTATCTTTAAGCGTTCTGCTAGGGGAGTAGTTCCCACTGTAAAGGGTGCAGAGTTCTTAGAGTATGCTAAAGCTGTGCTAGTCCAAATTGACAAAATGGAAAAACTATACAAGACAGTTAGCACCGAAACCGTATCCTTTAACATCTCTATCCCTCGTGCTTCGTATATAACTTATGTATTTACCCAGTTTATCAATAAGCTAGATAATACCAAAAGAATAGACGTTAGCTTGAAAGAAACCAACTCTACGGATACCATTAACAGTATTGTGGAGTGTGAGTACAATTTGGGAATAGTACGCTATGACGAACTTTACGAGGATTACTTTATGTCTTTGCTAAATGAAAAAAAGATTAAGTATAGAGTTTTGTGCGAGTTTCAGTATAGAGTTTTAGTTTCAAAGAATAGTCCTTTATCTAAGAGAGAGTACGTTTCTTTGGACGAACTCGATATATATACCGAAATAGTGCATGGTGATAATTCTGTGCCATACTTATCCGACAGTTATCTTAACAATCATCAAACAGACAAAAATAGAATATACGTCTGTGAAAGAGGTAGTCAATTCGATATTTTGACTTCTGTAAGCAACACATATATGTGGGTTTCACCGCTACCCGAACAGATTCTTAAAAGGTATAACCTTGTTCAGCTAAAGTGCAAAAATGATATGAACATTATTAAAGACGTTTTCATATACCCACAAAATTACAAGTTTACAGACTACGATGCAATGTTTTTGGAAGAACTTGAAAACACTATTGATGAGATATTTTAGAAGATATACAAAAAGGAACGCTACTTTGAACGTTCCTTTTTTTGTGCATATAGGCAATAAAAAAGACGATTGCAAAGTTGCAACCGCCTTTTAATGCATTATATGAATGTAACGTATTGTCTTATTCTTTTACACCACCAGCAGCTACACCCTCAACGATGAACTTAGATAGTAGTATGTATACTACGATAAGTGGTAACATCGCTACGAATACACCTGCATAAACTTGACCATAGTCGGTACGGAAAGTATCGGACTTCATTTGGGCAATTTGAATAGGTAATGTATACTTAGTCTTTTCTGTTAGTATGATAGATGGAGTAAAGAAGTTATTCCATGCTGTGATAAATGCGAAAATACCTTGTGTTGCGATAGCTGGAGTCATGATAGGTAATGAGATAGTAAAGAATGTTCTAAACTCGTTACAACCGTCTATACGGGCAGCCTCAACCAACGAAACCGACAACGCACCCTTCATGTATTGGCACATATAGAATGCTATTGGAGGTGCTGAAATAGCTGGTAAGATGATAGCTGCAAAACTATTTAACAAACCTAAGTTTGAACATAGTTTGTAGAAACCGATGATAGATACTTGTTGTGGTATCATCATGATAGCCATGATAAATGTAAATGCTGCATCTCTTAGTTTAAATTGGTATACTGTAAGACCGTAAGCTGTTGCTGTAGCGAATAGCAATGAACAAGCTGTAACCATTACAGATACGAATAAGCTGTTTTTAAAACCTGACATGATATCCAAGTCGGATCTGCTCATAACGGCTTTAACGTTCTTGAAAAGTTCACCACCAGGAATTAGTGTCAAACCACTTTGGATTTGGGAACTTGTACGGCTAGCGTTTACAAAAGTTAGCCAGAATGGAAGTAAACTTATAATAGAAAGTAATACACAGATAACAA
>CAYXNU010000235.1:0-2405 GCA_964466485.1 uncultured Ruminococcus sp. | reverse complement strand
ATTCGATATGTTAGAAAAATAACTTCATACCCAATTGGGACTGAAGTTATTTTTTCTTATATTTATTAAAAAAGTGGAACGCTGCCCACGGCATTCCGAAATTTTGCAAAGCAAAATTGTATTGTCGAATTGGTGTTAATATATGATGAATGCATATTCGATATGTTAGAAAAATAACTTCATACCCAATTGGGACTGAAGTTATTTTTTTATATTTATTTAAAAAAAAGCGGAACGACGAATTGCCGTTCCTTTTAAATTACTCTTTTATAGCGACTTTTTTCTTGTTCTTTCTTTCCACAAGACGACCCATGCAAAAAGCAATGATTGACGTTCCTATGCCTGTTTGTAAGCAGAATAACAAGCTTTCAATTTCGGATGGTAGTTCTGCACCTAGATATTTTTCAAGGATAGGTTCAGCCCATGGTTCGTAATCGCCGTTAATCTCTGCAACCATTTCGCTACCTGCGTCATCCGAGCCACCGAAGTCCGCACCCTTTAATGTAAAGAATGGTACAAAGGCAATTAGAATTACAGCTACTACACACGCAATAACGTTCTTCTTTATAGGCTTTGGAGTAGTGGTTGTTAAGTTGTAACCTAAGTCTGCGAGTTCGTCCTTTGCATATACTTCCAAAGCGGATACGATGATTACAGAAAGTAAACCCTCAATGATTGCTAGTGGTAGTTGTGTAACTGCAAATATTCCTAAAAACTTAACTAGTGACGCTCCTACACCGCCATCCTCTGATGGGTACGCTATTGCAAGTTGTAGAGAGGTTACACAGTAAGTGAAAAGGTCACCTAGTGCAGTAGATACGAACACGCTTACTTTTTTGTTTACTCCTAGCTTTTGACAGACTTTATATATGCCATAAGTTAGGAATGGCCCTGCGATAGCCATGGAAAAAGTGTTTGCTCCCAAAGTTGTAAGACCACCATGTGCAAGTAGCACAGCTTGAAATATTAGCACGATGATACCTAGAATACTTACAGCAGAAGCCCCAAAAAGCACAGCCCCTAAACCTGTACCAGTCATGTGGGAACAACTTCCTGTAACTGATGGTATCTTTAGGGAAGATATTACGAATATAAACGCCCCTGATATTGCTAAAAGAATCATGGTTCTACGGTGTTCGGAAACTTTTTTCTTAATGGAAAAAAATCCAGTAAGTAGGAATGGAATACATAGAACTCCCCATAGTATACAGTGGGTTGGCTTTAGATATCCCTCCATGATGTGCATTGCATTCACGTTTGGCACGAATGCAAAGAGTAGTGACATAGTAGTTACTGCCACAACAAGCTTTTTCTGTTTTTGTGTCATATTAGAACACTCCTTTAAAAATTGTTATGTTTATTTAACGCAACGCAAATTCAATAGGTATGTAGCTACACTTTGAACATACGTTAAATTAAATACCTTTATGTAAGATTGCCCCATTAAGTTCCGATATGCATTTTAGTTGCACGTCTTTGGAAATTATGCCGTTTTCACTAAGAATTTGACTAACTTCCAGTAACATAGGCTTTTTCAATTTAGAACGCTTTAAGAGTGCATCATCGTTGAAAACTTTACAGGGTACAGAGTCGGCGATAAGTTCGCCACCATCGAATACTAGTATTCTGTCAGCCCACCTCCACGCAAAGTCTACATCGTGGGTGGATATCAATGTAGTAACGTTGTCTTTGCCTATGTCGTATAGTACATCCTCGAACATGGCACAGGTTACGGGGTCTAGTGACGCTGTAGGCTCATCGAATATGATAACTCTAGGGTGCATAGCAAGTATGTCAGCAATGGAAACAGACTTCTTCTGTCCACCGCTAAGGTAGTGTACAGGTCTATCTCTTAGGTGTGATATTTTCATCTGTGCGAGGGCTTCGTTTGTACGCTGTAGAGCTTCTTCTTCCGAAAGCCCTAAGTTTAAAGCACCAAAAGCCACCTCTGATTCTACAGTGGAAGAAATCATTTGGCTGTCGGGGTCTTGAAATACTATTCCTACAGCACGACGTAAAACGTTTAAGTTTTTGCGTGTGATAAGGGTATTCTCAAGGTAGACGTTTCCGTTGCTGTGTGAAAGTACACCGTTTATGTTCAAAAAGAACGTAGACTTTCCAGAACCGTTTGAGCCTAGAACCGCTATTCTTTCACCCTCATAGAATTCTACATTTACATTTTTTAATGAAAACCCACTGCTATACTCAAAGCAAAGGTTTTCGGTTTTAAGAACTGTCTTTTTCATAATCTCTCCATTTAAAGTTATATTTTACGGAACGGCAAATAGCTGTTCCCCACAAAGGTAATCTATCGTGTCAACCTAACGTTAAAACAAAAAAACATCTAGGGAAGTTCAAAGGGGGCAGGGGGATGACACGCAAGTGTCATCATGCAACGGAACGGC
>CAYXNU010000234.1:0-2413 GCA_964466485.1 uncultured Ruminococcus sp. | reverse complement strand
AAGACAACGGTTACGTTACTCTAGTAAACGCTAAGTTTGAAAACGGCGAAATCGTTGAAACTAAAGAACGCACTGGTATGTGGGCATGGAAACATCCTCATCAAGATGGCACTATAACTTACACCCAACTAAAGGGCGACGTTGAAATGGACGATGTAGACTTTGGCTACAATGAAGATAAGATAGTCCTACACAACATTTCACTATATGCCCATGAGGGTCAAAAGATAGCTTTTGTAGGTTCTACTGGTGCAGGTAAGACTACTATCACAAACTTGATAAACCGTTTCTATGACATTGCAGACGGTAAGATACGTTACGATGGCATTAACATCAACAAGATTAAAAAGCCTGACTTAAGACGTTCTTTAGGTACTGTATTACAAGACGTAAACCTATTTACTGGTACGGTTATGGAAAACATCCGCTATGGTAAGCTAGACGCTACTGACGAAGAAGTAATATCCGCCTCAAAGAGAGCTAATGCCCATGACTTTATTATGATGTTACCAGACGGTTACAACACCGTACTAAAGGGCGATGGCTCAGGACTATCTCAAGGACAAAGACAGCTAATATCTATAGCAAGGGCTTGTGTAGCTGACCCACCTGTTATGATTCTTGACGAGGCTACATCCTCCATAGACACTAGAACAGAGGCTATAGTTCAAACTGGTATGGATAACTTAATGCACGGCAGAACAGTATTCGTAATAGCACACAGACTATCTACTGTTAAAAACTCCGACGTTATTATGGTTCTTGAACTAGGTAGAATTATAGAAAAAGGTTCACACGAAAAACTAATAGAAGAACACGGAAAGTATTATCAACTATATACTGGTGCTTTTGAATTAGAATAACCTTAAAAAATATCTGTACGGAACGACGCCCACGTCGTTCCGCTTTTTTTATACATAGTTCCGATTTTGTTGCATATAAAAATAAAAACGGGAACGACAAATTGTCGTTCCCTACGTTTGACTATATTTTAACCTTTAGGGGTATCATTAGTTTGTTTAGGCTTAGAACCGTTTACGTTGATAGGTTTGTTTACTATCATAACGTTGCCACTGCCCATATTTGGTGGATAAGGTTTAATTACCTGTTCACGCTTAGGGGGTTGTTTTTGTTGTAGTCTAACGGTTAAAAGCATTCTAACGGTAGTTTCTCTAATGGACTTAACCATTTCGTCGAACATTTCAAAGCCCTCATAACGGTACTCAACTACTGGGTTCTTTTGACCATATGAACGTAAAGAAATACCTTTTTTGAGTTCGTCCATGTCGTCAATGTGAGCAGTCCACTTTTGGTCTACAACCTTAAGTAGGATAACTCTTTCAAGTTCACGGATAGCCTTTTCGCCTATCTCTTTTTCCTTGCGGTTGTAGCAATCTAGCATCTTGTCAGTTAGATACTTGTTTACGTCATTCTTAGAGATTTTTTCAAGTTGTTCGTTAGTCTTAGCGTTGAAGTTAATACCGCCAGTAACGTCCTCAGGAATTTCAGTATCGGAAACAGTTTCCTTAGACTCTGCAACTTCTTCTTCCTCAACCTCTTTTTCAATCTCTGCTTTTTCGTGTTCTTCTATTTCTTCAACGGCTTGAGCGTCGTTGTTAGTGTTTTCGTCATCGAAAGTTGTGTCGGCGTCGTTCTCATCTCTCTCATTTTGGATAACAAGATTATCCTTTTGAGATTCTAGTTCTTTAGCCTTAGCTTGAGCCTCTGCTACTAGTTTCATCTGTACTTCTTGAGGTAGAATATCAAGGAAGCCCCAACCCATAAAGTGCATATATAAGCCCTTTAAGTTCCAGTTGTCCTTGTCCTCGTCGTCTAGTAGGTAGTCGTTAATGGTGTCGTTTACAAGTTCTCTCATCATCTTTAGGATGCTTTCGTGTAAATCTTCACCGTTAAGAACTTGCGCTCTCTGTTTGTAGATAATCTCTCTTTGGGTACTCATAACGTCGTCGTAGTTAAGAACGTTCTTTCTGATAGAGAAGTTTCTAGCCTCGACTTTCTTTTGAGAAGATTCTATTAGTTTAGTAAGGGTTTTGCTTTCGATAGGCATATCTTCTTCAACCTTAAGAGTAGCCATCATGCTTTCAAGCTTATCACCTGCGAATATACGCATTAAGTCGTCTTCTACAGATAGGAAGAAACGGCTCTCACCAACGTCACCTTGACGACCTGAACGTCCCTTTAACTGGTTGTCGATACGTCTGCTTTCGTGTCTTTCAGTACCTATAATGAATAGTCCACCAGCCTCACGAACTTTTTCAGCTTTAGCCTTAACTTCGTCGTTGTACTTTTTGTAGAGTTTTTGGTATTCTGCTCTAGCCTTTAGGATTTCCTCGTCGTCAGTTTCAGCAAAGCCTATAGCATCGTTGATAACCTCTGGGGAATACTCTAATCT
>CAYXNU010000233.1:0-2416 GCA_964466485.1 uncultured Ruminococcus sp. | reverse complement strand
CTAGTAACATTACTATCAACTTTACTGTAAACGGTATCGTTGAAGATACTACTGACGCTGACACTGTAGACCCTGTTGTTACTGAAACCCCAGTTGAAACTACTATTTCTACTACTACAACTACTGCTAAGGCTACTACAACTACTAAGACTGCTTCCGGTATTCAACTAGAAGAAGTTACTACTGTTGGCAACGAAAACATTGGTGTGCTACCATCAAGTACTAACAAAGGCGACGTTCTAGACGCTCTTGAAACTATTGAAACTATCGCTCCTACTGTTGGCATAGGTGCTTCCGATGGCGGTTCTACTTCCGGTTCAACAAGCGGTAGCACTAGTGATAGCAGTGTTACAACTACCACCGCTAGTGAAACTAACCCTACTACTGGTGACAGTGGCTTAGGTGTAGTCGTTACTGCTTTAGCAATTGCTGGTCTATCCGTTGCTACTTTCAAAAAGAGAAACAGAAAGTAATTAACATAGGTTACAAGTTTTACTGTATGGAACGGCAGTTCGCCGTTCCTTTTTTTTTAGATTTAGGAGGAATTTTACACCATGTTAGATAATGCTTTAAACGTTAGAAATATATCCACTGGGAAAAAGATTACATATAAAACCCTTGTGTCTGTGGGGTTTGTGGTCTTAGCGGTAGTTCTCCCACAGATTGTACACCTAGCACTAAAACAGTCAGGTGGTGTGCAATGGTTACCCATGTACCTCCCCGTACTGATGGGTGGGTGTTTGCTAGGGGCAAAGTGGTCTGTAACCGTGGGGGTACTTTCGCCAGTGGTGAGTTTTTTGGTAACTTCCGCTATGGGACACCCTATGCCTATGGCTGAAAGGTTACCCTTTATGATGGCAGAACTTGCAGTATTTGCGTTAGTTTCGGGGTTGTTTTCAAATAAGATTTACAAGAATAGCCTATGGGTGTTTGTAGCCGTGATATTAGCTCAAGTTTGCGGTAGGGGTGTATTTTTAGGATTAGTTGCCATATTCCAAAGTACAACCTCCCTAGAAGTGGGTGCGGTTTGGCAACAGATACAGCTAGGGCTTAGCGGAATGGTTCTCCAAATAGTGGTTGTGCCTGTATTTGTTATCGTCATGAAAAAGCTTTTGAAATAATGTAAAATGCCGTTTCGACGTTCCGCAATTCATATATGCAATACTTATTTAAGTAAATATATTAATCATATGAAATTTATATAGTTTGGTTTGTGGAAAGCCTACTTTAAGGGATATATTTTTATATTACAAAACCATTGAACTGTTGTGAATACAGCGTTTAAAATGTGATATTTGCAAAAACATTATAATATATTCACAAAAATTTCATGGCTTTCCGCACCATTTTCATAAAAAAAAACTAGAACACTCTTGACATACAAATTTTACTGTGCTAAAATAGTATTAATGTTATTAGGGGCATTCCCTAATATAAATATCTAATATAAGAATAGGAGTTTTTGTTATGTCAAGAAAAATGAAAACTATGGACGGCAACAACGCCGCTGCATGGGCATCATACCCATTTACAGACGTTGCTGCAATATACCCTATCACACCATCCTCAGTAATGGCAGAAGTTACTGACCAATGGTCTGCAAAGGGACAAAAGAACATCTTTGGCGACCCTGTAAGAGTTGCAGAGATGCAATCCGAGGCTGGTGCAGCTGGTACAGTACACGGTTCTCTATCTGCTGGTGCTTTAACTACAACTTATACAGCATCTCAAGGTTTACTACTAATGATACCTAATATGTATAAGATTGCCGGTGAGTTACTACCATGTGTTATCCATGTATCTGCTAGATGTGTAGCATCACACGCTTTAAACATCTTTGGCGACCACAGTGATATCTATGCCTGTCGTCAAACTGGTTTTGCAATGCTATGTTCATCCAACCCACAAGAGGTTATGGATTTAGCTGCAGTTGCACACCTATCCACTATTAAGGGTAGAGTTCCATTCCTACACTTCTTTGATGGTTTCCGTACTTCTCACGAAATCCAAAAGATTGAAACATGGGACACTGAAGACCTAAAGGATATGCTCGATATGGACGCTGCTCAAGCTTTCAGAGATAGAGCTTTAAATCCTGAACACCCTATACTAAAGGGTACTGCTCAAAACCCTGATATCTTCTTCCAGGCTCGTGAGGCTTGTAACAAGTACTATGACGCTATCCCTGAAATAGTAGAAGAATACATGGGCAAGGTAAACGCTAAGATTGGTACTAACTATAAGCTATTCAACTACTACGGTGCTGAAGATGCTGAACAAGTTATTATCGCTATGGGTTCTGTAAATGATACTATCGAGGAAACTATCGACTACCTAAATGCACAAGGTCAAAAGCTAGGTCTAGTTAAGGTTAGACTATACAGACCTTTCCGTGCTGACAAGCTAGTTGAGGCTA
>CAYXNU010000232.1:0-2460 GCA_964466485.1 uncultured Ruminococcus sp. | reverse complement strand
ATTACATAGATATGACTACTATCAAAACTAAGTGCAACGTCGCTAGAGATGTTGCCGGTGAACTATCCTCTAAATACTATGATACCGATATAGATACTATTATATGCCTAGAGGGTACTCAAATGGTTGGTGCTTTCCTAGCTGAAAGACTTTCCGCTAACGGTAGCGGTATGAACGCTGGTAAGAATATATCTGTTATTACACCTGAACTTAACAGCAACAACCAAATGATTTTTAGAGATAATATTCAACGTTTAGTAAACGGCAGAAAAGTTATGTTGTTAATATCTTCCGCATCTTCTGGTAAGACTATCAACCGTATGGTAGAATGTTTGGCTTACTACAATGGTCAGCTTGTGGGCGTATGTGCGTTATTCTCCGCTATTAAGGAGTACAACGGTATACCTATAAAGGCTATGTTCGTTGCTGACGATATCCCAAACTATTTCTCATCATCATCTACAGATTGCCCACTATGTAAGCAAGGCAAAAGAGTAGACGCTGTTATAACAAGCTTTGGTTATTCTAAGATATAAATTTTACCACTATGCTGACTTATTTAAGTTTTTAGCTTATTAAGTCAGCATTTTAGTAATAGTAAATAAATTTTTGCTATTTTAAGGGGCATTTATATATTTTTTAGTTCTTGATTTTTTTCGGCTATTGTGTTAATATGTTTGATATAGATATTGTGGGGAAATAGGTTTTTGGAATACAGAACCATATCGCATGGTTTGAAATATATTATATTATAGATACATTTACATTATAGAGAGATATATCTATGTGATTTCGTACTAATCACACTTTTTAGGAGGCTTAAAAATGAAAAGAAAATCATTGTTTTGGTGCATGGCTACTTTAGTGTTGCCTATTATGTTTAACCAACTTACGATTTGTGCAAGTGCAGAAAATTCAAATGACACTCTCGATACTATAGACACTGGTGTAATATCTACTTACGAAACTTCTATCGATACCGCTGAGGATAGCACTAATGCTGACACTTTAGAGCCTACTAACGAAGAAGTTTCTACCTCTAACTATGATATTACCTTAGAACCTACAGAGTATACTACTATTCCCGATGTGCTAGAAGATACTACTAACGCTGAACTCCTTGAAAGTTCTCAAGAGTTTTCGGAAAGCGTTACTACTTCCGAATACCTAGAAACTACTACCGAAGATACCACTACCACCACTGAGGATACTACTACATACGACGAAACTACTTCCATAAGTGACGATGTAGCTGTAGTAGGTCTACTAAGCGAAACTACTGAAAGTTCTAGTGTGGCAGTGGATGTTAGCAATACCGCTGACGTAAATGCCGTCGCTAGTGATACCGAAAACATCGTGCATACGCTATCTAATACGGATATTGCTAAGACTAGTAGTAGCCCTAAAACTAATCAAATTACTGTGATAGTCCCTATATTGCTACTTATGGCAGGTGCTTTATTTATGAGTGCTACTGCTAACCCCTCTAAGAACAAAAGCTAAATTATGATAGATATACTATAGCGGAATCTCGTGGGGGATTCCGTTTTTTTAATATAACGTTGATATGTCATTAAAAAAAAATGTAAACGTTATTATTTGTGAATATTACTAAAAATTACACTAATAAAATATACAAATAGTGCATTGACAACATTCTTATAAAATATTATAATGTTATTATGAGTTTCTGATACTATTAATCTTATGAAAGGTGTTGATTATTTTCTATGAAAAATATTAAACTAAAAAAGATAGTTGCTGGTTTAATGGCAATGTCTATGATGTTCACCCTAGGTGCGTGTGGCGGTGGCGATAGCGATAGTTCTTCTAGCAGTGCCGATACTACCTCGGCTGAAAGAACTAAAGACGAAGACGAAGTTACTGTTGCAGATTTGGGCGACAAATACGCTAACGATGTTGATATCTCAGGTCAAGAGATAGTTTGGCTTGCAGATTATGATATAAATCCCACTAACAATGATGACAGGTCTGTTGCTTTAACTCTATTTGAAGATACTTACGGTGGTTCGATTAAGTGGGTTCAAACTACTTCCGCTACTAAGTTCGACGACTTAGCTAATATGATTATCGGTGGCGACCAAGTAGATATGTTCCCTTATGAATGGGACGCTGTTCCTAATGGTGTATACAAAAACCAATACGAACCATTAGACGACTACATAGACCTTGACGACGAACTTTGGGCTGATATGAAAGATATCGCAGATACCTTTGAGTACAACGGTCAACATTACGTTATACCTTACTGCATTACAGACCCTGTATGTATCCAGTACAGCAGAACCCTTATGGACGAAGAAGGCTTAGACGACCCTTACGAGCTATACCTAAATGGTGAATGGGACTGGGATGCTTTCCTATCTATGATGGAGAAGTTTGTAAACAACGCTGACGACGGCGAAGAACGTTTCGGTATTAATGGTTGGTTCGGTCAAG
>CAYXNU010000231.1:0-2518 GCA_964466485.1 uncultured Ruminococcus sp. | reverse complement strand
GTAGACGTTCAAGGTGCAAAGAACAGTTCTTTGCCGATATTAGCAAGTACTCTGCTATGCAATGGCAATACTGTTTTACTGAATTGCCCAAAACTTTCGGATGTGTATGCCTCTTGTAGAATACTGAATGGTATAGGTTTGAGTTGCAACTTTAATGGCGACTCCCTTACTATAGGTGAATGCAACGGCACTCCTAACTGTGTAGTCCCCGACAGCCTAATGCGTGAAATGAGGTCGTCTATACTATATATGGGGGCTTTGTTGGGTAGGTATGGCAAGTGTACCATATCACTCCCTGGGGGATGTCAGTTAGGTTCACGCCCTATAGATATACATCTATTTGGCTTAAAAAAGCTAGGTGCAGATATCAAAGAGGAGTACGGCACTATATATTGCAATGCTAAGAATGGTCTGCATGGTGCTAAGATTACTCTACCGTTTGCGTCTGTGGGGGCTACTGAAAACCTAATACTTGCTAGTGTATTAGCCAAAGGAGATACTACCATTAAGAACTCCGCACGAGAACCCGAAATATGTGACCTATGCGACTACTTACGCAAGTGTGGTGCAAAAATCCATGGGGATGGCGAAAGTACTATATACATTAGTGGGGTGAGTAGTCTACATGGTTGCGAACATACTATAATTCCAGATAGGGTTGTAGCATTTACTTATATGTGTTGTGTGGCGGTAACCGGTGGAGAACTAGTTTTAAACAGTGTTTGCACTAGCCATTTAGATATGGCTTTAGGTATGTTTGACGAGTTAGGCTGTGATGTTTACCCCTATGATAGCATGGTGTATGTAAAGTCTAGAGGGGTAGTGCATTCCATAAAGAGCATTAAGACTATGCCATATCCTGCATTTCCTACAGATATGCAATCCCCACTAATGGCAGTGATGTCCATAGGGGATAAGACTTCCACCTTTGAGGAAACTATATTCGATAGCCGATACCATCAAGCAGACGAACTTATTCGCATGGGTGCAGATATTGAAGTTATGGGCAGAATAGCAGTAGTTAGGGGTGTACCTAAACTATATGGCACTAGTGTATCTGCTACGGATTTGCGTGGGGGAGCATCGCTAATAGTTGCGGGGCTTTCGGCGGACGGCTTAACAGAAATATCTAATATACACTACATCGATAGAGGATATCAAGAAGTGGAAAAAGTTTTGTCATCTATAGGGGCAAACATAAAGAGAGTTTAATGTGAAATTAAAAATGTATGGGACGGCTATTCACCGTTCCGTACATGATTAAATATATGATTTCTTAAAAGGGAGTGAAAACGTATTGAGAGAGATTCAAAAGACTTCTATAAAAAAAGTGTCTAATGTTAAGCGTGAACGTAGACGTAAAAGGTTGCAACCTTTCTTTTATGTGACAGTGGTGCTATTAGTGCTAGTGTTAATAATAACCCTATCTATGACGGTACTTTTTAACATAAAGGTTATAAAGATTGAGGGTAGCAGTGAGTACAACGCTTCCGAAATAGTTAAGGCTTCACAAATATACAAGGGTGACAACTTAGTTAGATTGAATACAGAAACCGCTAGAAATAGAATATTAACCAACCTTATGTATATAGATGACGTTACTATCAAGAAAGAGTTCCCTAGTACTATAGTTATAGAAACCGTTGCTAGTGTCCCCGCAATGGATATTCAAGACGGAAACGAATACATAGTAGTTAGTGAGGGCTTGAAAAAACTTTCAACATCTACCGAACCTAGAACGGATTTACTACAGGTAATAGGCTTTGAACCTAGTACAATAAGCACTGATACTAAACTAACTTCCGAGGATGAACAAAAGGTTAAAATTTTGGATACTATATACAATGCCCTAAAAGATTGCGATATGCTAGACAGTGTAATATCTGTGGATATTTCGGACAAGTACGATATTGTGATAAACTATTCCGATAGAATATTTATCCAGTTAGGGGCTTATTCCGATTTGGAATATAAGATTAAGTATTCCAACACCGTAATTACACAAAATATATCCGAGCAGAAAAGCGGATATCTAATCTTTGTAAACTCCAATTCTGCATCTTTTGTGGAAAAAGACAAGTATGATTCCTATACCGAAAAGTTGGAAAAATCAGCAGAGGAAACTACAACCGTTACTATAGAAACTGAAAATACTTTATCCGATAGCGAAACGTCATTGTTTAACGCTGATAGTGAGTCATCTGTACAAGTTACTACTGCTATACCAACCTACAGTGAAAACAACGGTGGTGGGGATGTTGATATAGTCTATGGCAGTAATAATGCAGATTCTGTAGACTAAAAATATTAATGGATATTACTTACAAATATTATGGCTTTATCTTGAAACTTATATTTTTTTATAAATTAGCTTGAAATTTTATATCGTTTGTGGTAATATAATAGTATGTATGACTATTACATGACTTTAAGTTTTTTCTTTAATTTTAGAAATTACAAGATTATAATATATTAGGAGGATTTTTTAATGGCTAGCTTTGTTTTTGAAAATAACGAT
>CAYXNU010000230.1:0-2523 GCA_964466485.1 uncultured Ruminococcus sp. | reverse complement strand
CTTTGGGACGAACGCTCTACTACTGTTACGGCTCACCAATACTTAAACCAAACGAATACTAGGGGCAAAAAACGCAAAGCCGTCGTAGATGCCGTGGCTTCTACTATAATATTAGAAACCTATCTAGAGTTTAGAAAGCATCATCGTGAAGAATGCCCCTTGTAACCAAAATATTCTTATGTGAATATATTAATAGTACTAAAAGGACAGATAACATATACTGGTTATCTGTCCTTTGCAAGTATTGGAGGTGATTTCTTGCGACACCTTAACAAGCACGAAAAAGCGTGTATTTCCGATATAAAGTTGGTATCCATGTGCCTTGCAACGTACCTAACTATCGTTCTAGTTTTGGGTGTGAAATATGGCTACATAGTAGAACCATATAGCACTATTATACATTTCTTTAACAGAAATTAGATAGATAAGTAGATTATATCTGTATGGAACGGCGGTTTGCTGTTCCGCTTGAAAGAAGTATAAAACTCATAAATAGCAAACTTATAGACGGCACAACAGAAGTGTTTGCGGTTACTTTAGTTTGGTAGACATACCCAACGGCTACACCTATGTTCAAGAATATTTTACAGGCAAAGTAGCACACCACAAATGACACAAAACTGGTAAATAGTCTACACTGGAGAAAACGCTTTAGGCTAAAACTCTTGTCGGCGATGGTTACTATTTGCAATACGACACACACCCCGCCAAATGAAAACAGTGCCGAAACTGTAGGCAAATAGTATCCACCTAGGACTTTTAAGTGCATAACGTTGCTGATTTCTAAGAGGGCATCTATTAGCGAACGTGTAGCCTCGTTGGGTATTTCCAAAGTTTTGTATAGTAGGCATACCACTATGGAAAAAGATACTATCATGGTGCATATGGTAACCATAACTTTAAACGCTGAATTTACGCTATCTATTAGGGTTTCACTGGATATTTTCACGGATATGCTAGTGGTATCTTTTGGGGGTACTTTGGACTTAAAGTTTAGTAGCAGTGCTAGTAAAAGGTTTGCCAACACGTTGGATATGTACACTATAAGGGCTACTTTTAGTCCACCGCTAATAGTTCCCAAAATGAACGCCAACCCCCCAGAGTAGCAGTAACAGTACATATCTTTGGCGGTTGAGGTATCTATAGCGTGTTGCTTTTCTAGAGTGGATATCAACTTTGCCCCCACTGGATACCCAGCAACTAAGCTTATTAATAGTATGGCAAATAGTTCGCCGTCCATGTGGAAGATATACCTTGCTATAGGCGACAACGCTCTACCTATGGCTCTATGTGAGTTGCTATATATTAGCAAGTTTGAAACTATCATGAAAGCATACATCGACGGTACTATGCTATTTAGGCACACCCCCACAGAGTTTTTCACGGACACGCTAATGCTGTTGGCATATATGCAACACATACACATTATGGCAACAACCACCACAGGGAGTGCTATGTTTTTAGTTTTATATCCCAAAAAAATCAATCCTCCAAAATTACTAGATTTATTCATTATTGATACGCTACCATAATATAATTTTATGAGAGGTGGTGTTTGTATATGATAAAAAATACTTATGACAAGTATAGGCAATTGACGTACTCCAACACGGCTATATACATTACAGATGATACATCCATGATAGTTGAAAACTGTGGCAAAATAGTAGAATACAGCGATATATACATATCCCTAAAGGCTAAGCGTTTAAACATTTGCGTGTGGGGGAAAAATCTCAAGGTGGATGACTTTGACAACACTACCATTAGAATTAACGGTACTATACACTCTGTGGAATTTTCTAGGTGATGCCTATGTTTAATCGTTTTAATAAGGTAAGCAAGTTCACCGCCAAAGGCGACAAAATCGTGGAGTTCATGAACGCTATACGAAATAGCACTATTGTGTGCAGTTGGCTAGGTTGCAAAAAAGATACATACTATGGTCAAGCATATACCAAAGACTTCCCAACCTTGCAAGAGTTCGCCGACAGCATGGGGATAACTTTAACAGAAACTTCTCGCAAGGGGCTTTTAAACATCCTAGGGAAGTACAAAAAACGCTATGGTATAGCTATCGGGGGAATGGTGTGTTTAGTCATTTGGTGGGTGCTATCTAACGTGGTGGTTACTATAACCATAGAGGGCAATGAAACTATCAGCGAAAGTAAGATACTATCTTGTTTGGAAAGCAATGGCTTATCTAAAGGGGCATACATTCCCAACGTGGATTTTAAAACTTGCGAGTACGCCCTAAGAATAAGCTTAGACAACGTAGCATGGGCTTCTATAAGGCACAACAAAGGCAGAATAGTAGTCAGCATAGACGAAACTGTTGACGTTCCCGAAATGCTAAAAGATAACAACCCTTGCAATTTGGTATCTACAGTTAGTGCGAGAATAGTATCCGTAAGGGTTCTAAATGGGCAACTTATGACACCTATAGGCAACGGTGTAACTAAAGGTCAATTGCTAATAAGCGGAATAGTCAAGAACGACAAGGAACTTGTAAGGTACGTCCAT
>CAYXNU010000229.1:0-2557 GCA_964466485.1 uncultured Ruminococcus sp. | reverse complement strand
ACCACGTTTACAACCAAAAGGATAGTGCTGGATTTATCAACCTATTCGGTCTACCTATTAAAGTTAAGGCTAAACTAGACGCTAAAAGAAATAACGGTTAATTAGTATTTAGAAAGTTTCCGCAGTTATATAGTAAGAGTATTTCCTTAAATTCTAAATACTTCTACATATACTGCGGTCTTTTTGTAAATTTAACGCAAGTTCGATAATATATGTAACGGCTATTTGCCGTTTCGTTGTAAAAAAATTTATTATACACCAATAAACAAGGAGTTGATTTCTTATGGATATGGAAATTAAAGAAAACGTTGAAAATAATGAACTTCCCAAGATTAAGTATGAACACTACTCAAACGAGCCTATTTGCATTACCGATGACGAATTTGCTGGTTCTGAGTTTGTAAGATGTGGCTTAGAAAACTGTACCTTTAGCCAACTAAACTTATCATCTTCTATCTTTCAAGATTCCAATATGGAAAGATGTGAGTTTGCAAGGTTAAGCCTATCTTCTGTTATATTTGAAGAATCTAACATGGAATGTAGTGCTTTTTCTGCAGTAGACTTAAACTGTAGCACCTTTGACAATGTTTACATGGACCACTCTACTATTACAAATGCAAGTTTTGCACAAGCTACTTTTGAGTTTGTAAACTTCGATAGTTCTACTATACAGTCTGTAAATATGTCAAATACTACTATGAATGATACTCATCTAAGTGATGTAAAGTTTAACGATTGCAGTGTAAATAACGCTAAGTTCTCAAACTGTGACTTTAGCAACACCGTAATTGAAAACTGTAACATCGAGGGTTTAGTTATCAATGGCATTAATATTGCAGAGTTATTAAAGGGTTTAGAAAATAAAGAATAAGCTTTTGAAATCAATGCAAGTACATAATATACGAGGTGAAATATTTTAACGTTTCACCTCTATGCTATTGAGATATTCGACGAAAATTCGATAGATTGTAAATACCTGTAGGGAAGGACGATTCGTCATTCCACTTTTTAAAGCTCATTACCTTCTTTTTGTCTATTTGGGAACTTTTGTTTCAAGGCACTTCGGAATGGCGAGTCGTCGTTCCCTACAAATATCGAACGTACGTTATTTGAAAAACGAAAAATATTATACTCTATATATGGAGGTTTTTTTATGGCTAAAATGTGGGCTGGTAGATTTTCTAAAGAGGTTGACGAAAGTGTAAACGCTTTTAACTCCTCAATCTCTTTCGATTGCAGAATGTACGCTCATGACATTCAAGGTAGTATTGCACACGCTACTATGTTGGGTGAATGTGGCATTATTACTAAAGAGGATAGTCTACAGATTATAGAGGGTTTAAAAGGAATCCTTAAAGATATACAAGATGGCACTCTACAACTAGATATGTCTGCTGAAGATATTCATATGTTTATAGAGGCTGAACTTACTAAAAGGTTAGGCGACGTTGGTAAACGTCTACATACCTCTAGGTCTAGAAACGACCAAGTGGCTCTAGATATTCGCCTATACCTAAGAGATGAAATTACAGAAATTTCTAAGCTATTAAAAGAGTTGGTAACTACTCTTTGCGACATTGCAGAAACACATTACGACACTGTAATGCCAGGGTATACTCACCTACAAAGAGCGCAACCTATTACTTTTGGTCACCACCTAATGGCTTACGCTCAAATGTTCTTAAGAGATATAGACCGCTTAAAAGATACATACAAACGTATGAACTACTGTCCTTTGGGTAGTGGTGCTTTAGCTGGTACTACTTATCCTATAGATAGACAGATGACTTCCGACTTGCTAGGCTTTACAGCACCTATGGAAAACAGCCTTGATGGCGTTTCCGATAGAGATAGTTGCATAGAACTAGCCAACGCTATCGCTATGATTATGATGCACCTATCTAGAATTTCAGAAGAAGTTATCATGTGGTGTTCATGGGAGTTTAAGTTTGTAGAACTAGACGACGCTTACTCTACAGGTTCTTCCATTATGCCACAGAAGAAAAATCCAGATATTACAGAACTTATTAGAGGTAAAGCTGGTAGAACTACTGGTAACTTAGTTACATTGCTATCCATGATGAAAGGTTTACCTTTGGCATACAACAAGGATATGCAAGAGGATAAAGAAGCTATCTTTGATAGCGTGGACAACGTTAAACTATGTTTAAGTACGTTTATACCTATGGTTAAGACTATGAGTGTTAATAAAGAGAATATGCGTAATGCCTCTGCTAAGGGCTTTATTAACGCTACAGACTGTGCAGACTACCTAGTTAAAAAGGGTCTTCCTTTCCGTGACGCTTACAAGATTACTGGTCGTTTGGTAGCTATATGCATTGAAAAGGGTCTAACACTTGAAACTTTACCTATAGAACAGTACAAGGAACTTTCCGAAACTTTCGACACTGACGTATACGATGCTATAAGTTTAGATACTTGCGTAAACCAAAGAACTTCTTTCGGTGGTTCTTCTCCAAAAGAGGTAACACGTCAAATAGGTGTGGTTAGAGAGATTTTAAAAAATATGTAGGGAACGGCGATTCGCCGTTCCGTT
>CAYXNU010000228.1:0-2561 GCA_964466485.1 uncultured Ruminococcus sp. | reverse complement strand
ACGAAGAAAAGTCCCGTGCTAAAGAGAGAATATTCTCATTTAGAAACGAGGCACAAGCTTGGGACCCTAAAAACCAACGTCCTGAAATGTGGAAACTCTACAACACTAAGATTAACAAGGGCGAAAGTATTAGAGTATTCCCTATATCCAACTGGACTGAAAAAGATATTTGGCAATACATAAAGAGAGAAAACATCGATATCGTTCCACTATACTTTGCTAAAGAACGTCCTGTAGTTGAAAGAGATGGAAACATTATCATGGTTGATGATGACAGATTCCCACTTAAAGAGGGTGAAGTTCCTCAAATGAAAAGTGTTCGTTTCCGTACTCTAGGTTGCTACCCATTAACTGGTGGTGTGCTATCTACTGCTAGTACATTAGACGAAATTATAGACGAAACTCTAAGTGCTGTATCCTCCGAAAGAACTTCTCGTGTTATCGATAAAGAGGCTATCGGCAGTATGGAACGTCGTAAAAGGGAAGGTTATTTCTAAACCGCAATTTCGATTATTAATACATTTAAAACATCAATTCGCCAAAATTAAGAATGTTATCATTTTCGGAACGGCCAACGGTCGTTCCCTACATATACATAAGTGTGTTGGTTATGTAGGGAATGTCCATTGGGCATTCCCTAATTTTGAATCTATCGGATTGGCGTTGCAATATAAGGAGATTTTTTTATGAAAGGATTATTAAAGTTTATTACTTGCGGTAGTGTAGACGATGGTAAGTCCACTCTAATAGGACACATCCTATACGACGCTAAGTTACTATATACAGACCAAGAGGAGGCTCTTGAACTAGATAGTAAAGTCGGTAGCCGTGACGGTGCTATAGACTACTCCCTACTACTAGACGGCCTTATGGCTGAACGTGAACAAGGTATCACTATAGACGTTGCTTACAGATATTTCACTACAGATAACAGAAGCTTTATCGTTGCAGATACCCCTGGTCATGAGGAGTATACTCGTAACATGGCTGTAGGTGCATCTTTCGCAGATTTATCTATTATCTTAGTAGATGCTAAACAAGGCGTTCTTGTACAGACTAGAAGACACGCTAGAATATGCTCTCTAATGGGTATTAAGCACTTCGTATTCGCTGTAAACAAAATGGACTTAGTTGGCTATAGTCAAGATAGATTTAACGAGATTGAAAAGCAAATAAACGAACTCGCTACAGAACTAAACCTACAAGACGTTAAGATTATCCCTCTATCTGCTACAGTTGGCGACAACGTTACTATAAAGTCTGAAAATACTCCATGGTATACTGGTGAACCTCTACTAGAATACCTAGAAAATATAGACGTTACCAACAAGGATATCGAAGACGGTTTCTATATGCCTGTACAAAGAGTATCTAGACCTAACCATACTTTTAGAGGTTTCCAAGGTCAAATCGAAAGCGGTACTGTTGCAGTAGGCGACGAAATCACTGTACTACCTAGTTACGAAAAAGCACTTGTTAAGGGTGTACTAGTATCCGGTAAGGAAAGCGACAGTGCATTCGTAGGACAAGCTGTAACTATCCAACTAGATAGAGAAGTAGACGTATCAAGGGGTTGTGTACTTACTGCCAACACTGATATTTCAATCAGTAAGCACCTAAATACTACCATCCTTTGGACTGACGACGAAAGCCTAACAGTTGGCAAAGAGTATCTAGTAAAGTTAGGTACTAAGTTGATATCTGGTGTTCTATCTAAGATTAACTACAAGATAGACGTAAACACTGGTGAACATCAATCCGCTGACACCCTAAGCAAGAACGAAATCGCTCTATGTGATATCATCCTTACTGAACCTATAGTAGTAGATAAGTTTAAGAATCACAAGACTTTAGGCGAACTAATACTTATAGACCGTATCACTAATATGACTTCTGCTTGTGGTGTAGTTGAAGACTTCCAAATAGATGAGTCCACTAACAAGGAAAGAGCTTCCTTTAAGAATGGCAACTTAGTAGCCCGTGGAGATATCTTTGAGGAGTTCTACTATGACGTTAATAGCCTATCCGTATTGAAGTATCAACCAGTAAGCAATACTTACACTATCGGTGATGAGATACCTACTCAAGGCGAAAGCTACAAGTACCCTGATACTTTCGATATTATCGTTCTAAGAGATAAGGTTGCTATTAAGGTTCGTGATAAGAAGATTGCAGATATCATTCCATTTAGCGAATACACTTATGGCGACGTTCCAGTAATCAACGGTAGAGGCTTTGAAGTATACGTTAAGTCACAAGATGACTTTACTGCCCTACTTGCTGAATACGACGCTATAACTCAAGATAACGAAAAAGATTTCTATTCTAAGTGGTTACACTTTGACACTTACAGAAAAGTATCTTTTAACTAAAATATTATTTCAAGGAACGCTCTCTTTAGAGTGTTCCTTTTTTTTATGTTGTGTCGGAAATGGCGATTCGCCGTTCCGTGTTCCGTATGGATATATACAAAAAGAGTGTAAGCAGAAACTTACACTCTAAACATTATGACCCCTACGGGAATTGAACCCATGATTACGCCGTGAAAGGGCGTCGTCTTA
>CAYXNU010000227.1:0-2580 GCA_964466485.1 uncultured Ruminococcus sp. | reverse complement strand
AATAATACCTCCAGTCCAGTTTATATATTTTTTTGTATTTTATATTTAGATTATATCACAAAAATTCTTGACATAGAATCTCAAATATGTTAGTATAGTATAAACTGAAAGTTTATTCCATATCTTAGGAGGTAGCATATGTATAACCATCTACTAGATACTTTTATAGCCGTTGTGGATTGCGGTAGTTTTACTAAAGCCTCGGAAAAGCTTTATATATCGCCCACCGCTATAATGAAACAGATTAACAACCTTGAAAGCCAACTTGATTTAAAACTCATAGAACGTACACCATCGGGAGTAAAATTGACCTCTGTAGGCGAGATAATCTATCAAGATGCAAAGTTTATAATAGACTACTCCAAAAGGTCTATAGAGAACGCAAAATCGCTTAAATCCATAAGCGATAACACTTTCCGTGTAGGAACATCCATGTTGAACCCCGCAAAACCTTTTATGAACCTATGGCATTTAGTGAACAATGAATTTCCAAACTACAAGTTGCATTTAATACCATTTGAAGACAACCACGAGGGCATACTAAAAGAGATTTCGCAACTAGGCAAAAAGTTTGACTTTTTAATAGGTGTTTGCGACTCTAAGATGTGGCTATCTAGGTGTAACTTTTTACCGCTAGGTAGATACAAAAAAATGGTTGCAGTTTCACAAGAACATCGCCTTGCTAATAGAAAAATTTTACAAGTGCAAGACCTCTACGGTGAAACCCTCATGATGGTAAAGAAAGGCGATTCTCCACTGAACGACTTCTTACGCAACGACTTAGAATTGCACCACCCCAAAATACATATCGAGGACACCCCACAGTACTATGACATATCGGTGTTTAACCACTGTGCCGAAAGCAATAAAGTTTTGCTATTGACGGAGTGTTGGAAAGACGTTCACCCATCTTTGGTAGCAATCCCTGTAGAGTGGGACTATAGCATTCCATATGGGTTATTGTATAGCCTTAACCCCACCGAGAGTGTGCGTAGGTTTGTAGCTGTCGTGAAAGACATGGTTTTATAGAGTTGCCTATAAATATGTTATTTTCCAAGAAACTTGACAAAATAAGGCTTAAGTGCTATAATAAAATTTGAAATAGATAACAATTAGCTAATTATATTGCATAATCATTATTTTTTTTGAAAGCATGGTGATTATTTATGAAAAATGCAAAGTTTGTAACAGTTATTATTTTAGGTGCAGTATTGATGATAGGAAATTTCACAGCATATGCAATTAACGGAAATACTACTGTTACTAACAACTTTAAACCAGCAGAAGTATCTGTCGGGGTTGTAGAAAACACTTCCAGTACGGATGTTGTCACTAAGCAAGAGTATACCTTTACAGAAAACACCAGTAGCACACTGTCAGTATACAAGCCCGTGCAAATCCTAAACGTAGATGCTACAAACTCAAACACTGCTGACGCTTTTATAAGAGTAGCTATCGTGCCAATGTGGGTTACTGATGACGATACTAGCAATAGTTTTGTAGTTGGTGCAATGGATGACATTATAGATGATGAAGTTAATTCAAAAGTGCTAGAAACTCAAGTAGTAGCAACCACTGATGCCGACGGTAACGCTGTTACTGATGATGACGGCAACGCTGTTACATCTGTCGTGGATGTTCAAACTACTTACGAAAGCGACAACAACAACGACTACCTAGATATTAGCACTTTTACTGATTTTACAAAAATACACATTGGCGACGATAACACTTTCACTATTGGCGATATAACTTTTACCCTTTGCGATGGTTGGAATGACTATTGGTTTTTCAACTCTGAAGATGGATACTTCTACTATAAGTATGTAGTCAAAGTAGGGGAGAAAACCACGCAACTGTTGCAGTCGGTATCTATAGACGATAGCAAACTATATCGCTATAATGATAATCCTATATCACTACAGGTAGATATTCTAGCCGATAGCGTTCAAGTAGTCAGTGATGCTTTAACCGATGTTTGGGGTGCTTATGGTATCGTTAGAACTACTGAAGCAGAGGTAACACATCCATATGGTTACGTTCTTGAAACTACTACAACAACTACTCCTAAAGCTGATTGATTTGCTATGGATAGCTATGTTAATACTAGCAGTAGTAATCATTCTGTTTAAGGCTTTGGGGTATAGGTTTTTCACGGTTGAAACTGGTAGCATGACCGAGGTATACCCAATAGGAACAGTTATCATAGTTAAGCCGTCCACCTTTGAGGAAATACATACAGGCGACGTTATAACGTTCTATTCCAACAGCACCAAAGATTCAGTCGTTACACATAGGGTTGTAGCTATAGATAGCGAATACCAAAGCTTTACCACACAAGGCGACGAAAACAATCTCCCAGATGCGTCTTTAGTGCCGTTCAATAACGTAATAGGCAAACCTATATTTTCCATCAAGCGTTTGGGATATGTATATATTTTTATAAGCACCACAAAGGGAAAACTAGTATTAGGCGGATTTTTTATCTTAGCTGTGGCTACTATTTTTTGTCCACAATTTAATATTAGGCCTCCAAGTCGTCCTCCAGCTTGTGATTAGCGGCAATCTGGTCCTTGATGG
>CAYXNU010000226.1:0-2583 GCA_964466485.1 uncultured Ruminococcus sp. | reverse complement strand
CTGTGACCCTCTGCTTGTAAGGCAGATGCTCTCCCAGCTGAGCTATGCTCCCACGCCTAATAAAATTAATTAATTATCACATCTCAGGAATGGTGACTTAATTATTGTACCATATTGTTTTCGATTTGTCAAGAGTTTTTTTAAAATTTCTTAATTTTTTTTTCAATCTCTAAGATTTTCAAATCAGTGAATCTTAATAATCATCTCAACCTCAACCGACTTGTTTATTATATCATAGTTATTTCTATTTGTCAATACTTTTTTTTAAATTTTTTAAAAAAATTTTTTCAGCCATTCTTTTTGGATTTTTGCGGTGGTAGTTCTGCATACATTGTTTCAAATAGACCCACTAAATACTCTTTGCTTGAAGCCATATTTGCACCTCCACAAATAACAATTCATTGCTTGTCTATATCTGCTAACTTTATACCCTAGTCATTAATACCACGCATTCAACGTGGGCGGTACATGGGAACATATCCACGGGCTGAACCTTTTGCACCTTGTAGCCTAAAGTTTCAAACTCTTTGCAGTCACGGGAAGCTGTTGCTGGGTTGCAAGATATCATAACTATGCGTTTGGGGTGCATGGATACTATAGTGTTTATTGCCAAACTGTCACAGCCTTTACGGGCGGGGTCTACAGTTATGGTGTCGGCGGAAACTCCTTTTTCAAGTAGTTGTGACATAATCTCACCAGTGTCGCCACAGAAAAACTCCGCATTAGTTATGCCGTTCTGTAGAGCGTTCTCTTTTGCGTTTTCTATGGACTCCGAAACTATATCCACACCTATGAGCTTTTTAACACCCCTTGCCATGGATAGCCCAATAGTTCCAGTGCCACAGTATAGGTCTAGCAAGGTATCATCTTTGGAAGTTTGTGCAAACTCCCTAGCTATAGAGTACAACCTTTCAGCCTGTGCTGTATTCACTTGATAAAACGCCATAGGTGATAGGTTTACAGTATTGCCACACATAGTATCCGATATGTAACCGTTACCATATAGCGTGATATTTCTATCCCCTAGGATTACGTTAGTACTCTTAGGGTTTATATTTAAGACTACACTTGATACTTCTTTAAAGGTATCCACTAGGCTGTTTACTAAGCCCTTAAGTTTCCTAGATATGTCAGTTCTACAGACTAGGCACACCATGACTTCTTTGCTATGGTAGCCCTGTCTAATGTATATATGTCTTAGTTCTCCGTGGTTGGTAGTTTCGTCGTATGGGGTAATTTTGGAACTATTAACATAGTCCATGATGTAGTTTACTATGTTTGCAAATAGTTTTGGCTGTAGAGTACACTCTGTAAAGGGGACTATCCTGTGGCTACGTTTAGCGTAAAATCCACAGATGGCTTTGCCGTCCTCGGACTTTCCTACGGGGTACTGTGCTTTATTTCTATAGTAGTCCCTACACTCGCATGGAACTATAGGCAAAACCTCCGCTGATACGTTACCTATACGCTCGAATACATCTAGTACCCACTTGTGTTTTATTTCCAACTCGGAAGTGTAGTCTATATGCCTAAAGGAACATCCTCCGCACTTTGAGAAAACTTCGCAAGTTGGCACTACCCTACTAGCAGACTTTTCTATAAAGCTATCCACAATACCGAAACAATACTTCTTTAAAACCTTAACTATTCTACAGCGTATTACGTCCCCAATTGCAGTCATGGGGACGAATACTACTGTATTATCATAGCGACCTACACCGTTGCCCTCAACGGTGATATCCGTAATAGTTAGTTCTACTATTTGATTTTTTACCATACTAATCCTCGCCTAATTTAGCACCGCACCTAGCACAAAACTTACTAGATGGTGGGTTCTTCTTTTTACATACAGAGCATCTTATATAGTTTCCTCCATATGACGTTGTATTTTCGTCTATTTCGTCTTGAATGTCGCTTATTTGCTCCATAAGTTGTGCAATCTCTTTTCTTTGGTCGGATTGACCACTAGCAGTCATGTAATGGGCTTTTCCTAGCTTTTCATACAAGGAACTTAACTTTGTAGTGGATTGCACTCTTTGTACATAGTTTTTAGAACCTTTAAAAGCCTCGTCAGTCTTTTCAGCGACAACGTCTACGCACTTTTGTACTTCTTTAGCGATGTTTTCAATCTTAAAATCATCAAATATATTATTAGACATAAAATTAACTCCTTTCGATATTGGAAAAAATTATATATTTTTTATATGCTTTTGTATGGAATGACGATTCGCCGTTCCACACATATTAAATATTTAACATATACTTACTAGTTTAGTTCTGCCCATTCCTCAAAGAGTTCGTCGCATTCACGTTTAATCTCATCTATACGGGAACACTTTTCGTGCATAAGTTCGTAGTTGGTGAACACTTCCTCTTTAGATATTTCCACTTCTAGATTAGATTGTTCTTCCTGTAGGGTTTCCATAAGAGTTTCAATCTCTTTTATACGCTGACGTTGTTTAGCCTCTAGGCTACGTTGCTCTTTGGATTTATAAGCTTTAGCCTTGTTTTCCTTAGCCTTTTCACGTTCTGCCTGAATTTTTTCTTCTTCTTGAGCAGACTTAAGAGCGTTCTCACGAGCCT
>CAYXNU010000225.1:0-2593 GCA_964466485.1 uncultured Ruminococcus sp. | reverse complement strand
AACGATCTAATCAACGACTTAAGACAAGCTTTCAAATCTGAGGGACTTGTAACTCTTCACGGATATTTTAGTCTTTAGATTTTAAAATTTAGCGGAACGCCGTGGGTGTTCCGCTTTTTAATCTTGATTTAATGCTTATATTGACAAGTTAAAAAATACATGATATACTTTAATTAACATATGTTCGACTAATTTATAAACTTAATTTCGGAGGCATTAAAAGTACAATATTAAAAAAGGAGGTTCTTTTGTATAATGTGGAAAAAGATAGCGACTACACTATCAGCATTAGTATGCGTGTTAAGTCTTACATCGTGTGACGCAACTAGCAAAACCGAGTACGACCCCAACGAAGAATGTACCATTAGCATATCGTGGTGGGGCGGTGACGAACGTCACGAGGCTACTTTGGAGGCTATAGAAGCCTTTGAGGAAAAGTACCCCAACATACACGTCGAAACTGACTATGGTGCATGGAGCGGTTGGAAAAACAAAATCTTCGAGGATATAAGCAACGATACCGCTACCGACGTTATGCAAGTAAACTACGACTGGCTTGTAAATCTTTCTTACGATGGAACTGGACTATATGATTTGAACTCTTTAAGCGACTACATAGACCTTAGCAACTTTAGTGATGACATTCTACAGTTTGGCACTAGAAACGGTGTCCTAAATGCTATACCTGTATCCATTACGGGTAGATGTCTATTCTACAACAAAAGCATATATGATAAGGTTGGTGTAGAACTACCCAACACATGGGACGACCTATTTACTATAGCTCCCGCATTTAATGCTGTTGGTAGCTATCCGCTAAACTGCGACAACAACACGGGCTTTACAGCGTGGTATTTGGCAGTAGTATACGAACAACAAAAGACTGGCAAAAACTTTATCACTGTAGACGGTGAAATAGGCTTTACCGTTGAGGAATTCGCTGACGCTTTGCAATTCTACAAGGATTTACAAGATAGCGGTGTAGTTAGAAGTATTAGTGAAATACAAGAGCAAGATACTTCCGAAAACCTATACGATTGCGACTCGTGGAAAAATGGTACTATTGCGGGTATTGCTGAATGGGGCAGTTCTGTATCGAAATACCAAAGTGCTTTAGAAAACCCCGACGACTTAGTAATGGGTAACCTATTGACTATGGATAACGCTCAAAGTACTGGTTGGTTCTATAAGCCATCGTTGCTATTTGCAATAAACAAGGATACTGAATATCCTGTGCAATCTGCAATGCTTTTAAACTTCCTTTACAACGACCCAGAGGCAATAGAGATATTAGGCACGACTAGAGGTATTCCAGTATCTTCTATAGCAGAAAGCACCCTAGAAAGCAAGGGATTGTTAAGCGGTTTGGCTTATGATTCTAACACTCAGATATTGGAAAATAATTTAAGTTTGATTAGTCCATATATGGAAAATTCTGAACTACAAGAATATTATAATCAGGCTATAGAATCTGTGTCATTAGAATTATTAACTCCTTTAGAGGCGGCACAAGGTGTTTATGCTAATATAATATTCACTTTAGATGAGTTAAAGGAAGGAAAGTAAAGTCTTATGAAAAAAACTTTAAAGTTTAAGTTTGCAGTAGCATTTAGCTGTATGACAGCAATAGTTCTATTTATGTTTACAGCCTCTATGTACACTTACTTGATACTGATAGATAATATAGAAGATTATTCTTCTTCGTTGGCTGAACTAAACGAGTTTAGATACAACTTTAATGAATTTAACACGAATGTTGAAAACTACTTAGAAACCGACTCCAGTGACAGTTTGGAACGCTGTCAAGAACTTAGCACAGAACTAAACGAACTCTGCACTAGTATTAGCAAGAAGTATCAAAATTCAAACGATACTATGCAACAATCTTTGGTTACTGCAATATCATCCTCTTATGGAACGTATCTAAACCAAATACAAGACTTAATCAACATGGACGACAAAGAATCCGCTATGGAGGCTTACTCAACTAAATATTCCAAAACTAGCGAGTATATTTCGGGATACATAGAAAAAATGATTTCTTATAACTACAAAGCTAGTGGCGAATCTTTAGAAAACGCCAACGCTAAGATAGAAGTTTTCAAGGCTATAAACATATTTACGTTTGTATTGTTGGCTGTGCTTATAGTAATCCTATTTAGAATGGTATTCTCTGGGGTAGTTACACCTATCCAAAAGTTGGCTAGACAGGCTCAACAGATTGCTAACTACAACTTCGACGTTGAAGATATTGAAGTTAAAAGCAAGGATGAAGTATCCGATTTGGTTAAGATGTTCAACCACATGAGAGAAAAACTTAAGTTGATGTTCGACTCTAATATTAAAAACTTGCAAATGGCTGAAGAACTATTAGTGCAAATTCAAGGTAACTCCAACCTAGAAGAATTTGTACAGTACCAAAAAAATATCGGTGAGGAAATGTTCAAAGAGGCTAACATGGACCACCTAACCAACATCATGAACCAAAACGCTTTCGTGCATTGCGTTAATGAGAATATCAAGTCTATTAGCAGGGACGAACTCTGTGCTATGTTCGTAGTGGATTTGGATAACTTTACATCTATAAATACTA
>CAYXNU010000224.1:0-2605 GCA_964466485.1 uncultured Ruminococcus sp. | reverse complement strand
TCATTGTAGATTTTTATAGTAGGTGCTAACCACACTTGACCGCTACCCCTATATACGTTTACTAAGCCCTCACCGCTAACGGATGAGCCTATCAAACTTTTAGCAGAACGTTCCACGGTAAAGTTCATGGATGCACTTCTAAGGAGTGCAAAGTTGCCATCCACCTTTAGGGTGTCGTTATTCATGTTTATAATGTCTACTTCTTCCATAGGTACTGGCAATTCAAGGACTACCAACCCCGGACCTTTTATATATATCTGGAACAATCCCTCGCCACCCGCAATGGCAGAAGATACGCTCTTTTGCATTATAGGTTTAGAAGTAACGCTACCTTGACAAGCGTACATCATTCCCTTATCGACTATTACATCTTCATTGGCTTGTAGGTCTATAACTACAAAGTGCTTAAAAGATGGCTCTAGGACTATCATGCCAGTGCCTTTGTATTCGGGTTGTGCGACGTTTTCGCCAGTCACCTTGCTAGAAAACATTTTGCCTATTAGGTTACCAGCATTCAACCCCGACACCATTTCTATATTGCCTTGCATATAGCTTAAAGCCCCCGGTTCTGTCTTGATAACATCGTTTTCAAGATAGATTACTATCTGTTTAGCACGGATGTTTTGCTCTTTCATAAAGTAGAGTTTTTCCGCCATGTATGAGTTAGTCAAGCCGTTTAAGTTTTGGTATTCCAAAATATCTATATGGCAAGTTTTGTTTTCGCTAGAGTCTATGATTTTAACATTACTTCTAGTGCCTATGGCGTTGTAATTTAGATTCATATAAAACACTCCTCTTGTACTTTAGAAGAATAGATTATCATCGTCATACTGTTTATACTGAGCGGTATTTTGTGATGGGTCTTCATATGCGGAAATTTGTGTTTGCTGTGCGGAGTTATTATCTGGGACTTGTATGTAGTTGTCTTCAACAGGTGCTGTAGTAACTATAATCTGTTCTGTAGTGTTTTCAACAGGTTGAGTAGCAATAGTTTCAGTGACGGTAGTTGTAGTAGTGGTTGTTGTTGTGGTAGTAGGCTCTGTAGTAGTGGATTCTGTGGTGGTTGTAGTAGTTTCAGTAGTAGTTGTGGTTTCTTCTGTGGTAGCAGTTTCTTCTACAGTAGTTTCAGAAGTTTCGGTAGCACTGCTAGAAGTTGTAGATGGCTCTTGATTTAGGTATTCCAAATACTCATCGTGTAGTTCGTTAAACTTCAAAATTATGCTATTCATGAAAGAACTATCTCTACTTTCGCCCTCGCTGTCAGTCATGACTACTAGCACATAAGGGTACTCGGACATTACGATACCGCTATCGTGGTAGCCAGGGGAAGCCCAACCTGCTTTGTGGGCAACAGGGTAGTCATAACCAGCCTCAGAGAGTGATGATTGTATTATGTTGCCAGTTGCGTTTAGTAGTGTATCATATAATAAAGCACCCTCGTCACATTCGTCTTTGAACTTGTATATTTCAGTCCAAATAGAACCCAACGCATGAGTAGATATCTTTCCCCAATTTACGGTATCGCTTAGGTAGGTTTCAAAGCCATCGTTAGATAACATTTCGTTGTAGCCCTCGTAACCGAAGTAGTCTAGTAGCATTAGGTAAGCAATGTTATCGGAATAGTGTATCATGTAGTATAGTAAATCTTTTACAGTGTAGTAAGTGCCAGTGCTGTTATTCTTTATGACACCTGTACCGCCTGTGTAGTATTTGCTAGTATATTGTAGGGTATCGTCAAGGCTGTAGTTTCCCTTAGCGATTTCTTGATAGCAATAGTACGCAAATGGACACTTTATAGTACTAGCAGTTGCCATGTAGGTATCGCAGTTATAGCCGAATGTAGCGTAATCTTCTAGGTTTACCATGTATACTGAACACGTTTTGCCGTAGTTGTTTATAAGTTCCATGATTTCGCTTTTTAGTTCCTCGGATGGCTGAAAGTCGGTATGTAGTATTTCCAAAGTATCTGTGGAAAAAGTATCCTCATATAGGTTAGGATATACAAACTCTGTTTCTGCAACTGGTTCTTCCGCTGTTTCTTCCACGGATGTAATTTCTGCACTAGTTTCGTCAATCTCAACGGCTTGTAGACCGTCGCCTAATAGGGCAACTTCTTGAGTTGCCTCACCTGTACATGAAACCATTAAAGATAATGCCATAACTATAGCAATAGTTGAATAAATTTTTTTCATATATAAACTTTCCTCTCAAAATGAAAAATATATAATTTAATGTAAATTTTGTAAGATTAAAAGATGCCTAAATAATAGGAAGTACCTCTATGGTATTCCTACTATTTAGCATATTCATGTGAATATCGATAGTTCACTAATAAAAAAAGTACTAACAGTAGTTAATTTTATATGTGTTTGATTCACATTAAAACAGCTTTCCATAATCTTCTAAAAATAATAAATTTTGATAAAATATGCTGTAAATTAATTATAACAAATAGAAATTATCATTTCAAGGCACATTGTACACAAAATATTATGCATTTTCCTACAAAATATTATGATTTATGATGATAATGCTAATAATGTTTTTTAATATCCAGTCCGCCAGTAGATAACATAATCTTGTATACATCGTTTAGTTGGTTCTC
>CAYXNU010000223.1:0-2624 GCA_964466485.1 uncultured Ruminococcus sp. | reverse complement strand
ATATACAAAAAGCGGAACGCCGTGGGTGACGTTCCGTTGTGCTATCTATTCTTTTTAACGTCTATTATTAGCCATAGCCCCATAAGTACAGCTACTAAAAATCCTAAAAACCCTAGTGCCGGAATACCTAACACAGAGGGGGTCATTTTGGTGGTACATAGCATACTAGAGCCTATCAGTAGCGACGACGCTATAAGACCTACTACAATCTTGTTCACCATTTTGGAAAGCTGTTTCATAAACTCCTCTGTACCGGCTAAGTCTAGTTTAACTTTAGTGTGTCCCTTGACGGTGTTTTCTAGTAAGTCCGCTGCTAAACTAGGAATGTTCAAAGCCTTAGAACCTGAACCATACATAGTGGATAGCGTTTTGCTAATCTCTTTTTGAACGTCGTACTCGGCAAAAGTTTCCTCTTTTAGCATATCGGAGGCGACAGTTATTACGTTTACACTGGGGCTAACTTCTGCCAACACACCCTCGATAGTCATTATGCCCCTTGCCAACATGGATAGCCCTTTTGGAACTTTAACGTTGTAGTTGGACATTAGTACCATTATCTCATCTAAAAAGACTGCCAAATCTACATCGCCCATATCCATGGAGGTGTAGCGTTGCAACATATTGTCAACATCCTCATAGAGGTTGCTATAGTTGATATTTCCCTTGCATACACCCATAGTCATAATGACGGTAATTAAGTCGTTAACGTCCTTTTTGACTACAGCTTTTACAGCCTTTTTAAAGAGTTTTCTATCCCGTTCGGACAGCCTACCCATCATGCCCATATCTATCCAAACTATTTCACCGTTGCGTATTCTAATGTTTCCAGGGTGGGGGTCTGCATGGAAAAAGCCGTGGTTTAAGATTTGTTTCATGTAGTTTTTAGCAAGTTTAGACCCTAAAGCTTCTCTATCGATTTTATCTTCTTCCAACTTTTTAATGTTGTCTATGGCATAACCCTCTACAAACTCCATAACTAGTACTTTAGAAGTAGTAAGGTTGTGTTCCACTATAGGACAGGATATATCTTCCTCATCCACGTTGTTTTCGTAGAACTCTTTTAAGTGTTTGGATTCCACTAAAAAGTCCAACTCCTCTTGAGATATAGCCCACATTTCGTCCACTACAGAGCCTAGGTCTATACCGCCGTTTATAGGTACTAATTTCAACATTTTCACAGCGGTTCTCATCAAGTGGATATCTTTAGCCATAGTTTCTTTTATGTTAGGTCTTTGGACTTTTACCACAACTTTCTTGTTGGTGTCCTTAATGGTAGCCATATGCACTTGTGCTATGGATGCCGAACCTAGAGGCTCAACCTCAAAGTTTGAGAATATGTCATTTAGTGGGCGGTTGAGTTCTTCCACGATTACAGAGGTGGTTTCTTCTAGGGACATAGGCTTTACGTCGGCTCTTAGTTTTTCGAGTTCTTTGCAGTATTCCTTAGGTAAAAAGTCGGAACGCATAGACATTACTTGACCTAGCTTTATAAACGTAGGGCCTAAATCTTCCAGTATAAGCCTTAAGGTTTTGGGGTTTATACCGTTCTTGAGTAGTTCATACTTCTTTAATATTCCAATAATCTCTTTTAAGCGTTTTTGTTGTTGCTCCTCGGATTTGTTTTTATCAGTAGTCTTTTCTGTTTCCTTGTCTTTAGTTTTAGTTTTTTCGCTCATAAAGTATCACTCCTTATTTAAAAATCGGAACGGTAATAGTATTGCGTTCCGATTTTTTATATAGTGTTTATCATGCACTATTTTTTATTACCAACAGATAATCTATTTAATGCACGTTTTAACTTTAAGTCAGCATACTTAAACTCTTGGTCGCTGGTATGCTCTTGAAGTTTTCTTCTAGCGTCTTCCTCGGAGCGTTTAGCCCATTCTAGGTCTATTTCGTCAGACCATTCACAAGCCGAAGCTAAGATAGTAGCGGTATTATCGGAAAACTTCAAAACCCCTGAGGAAACTGCACCCAACCGACTAGAGTTGTCGGGGAACATAATCTTCATTTCTCCTGATGGTAGTATAGCACAATAGTTAATGTGGTGTGCTAAAAATCCCACGTTTCCCTCGGTGGTTTTAACGGTTAATTGCACTATATCGCCCTCAAAAAAAATTTTTTCTGGGGTTATAACCCTTAGTTTAAAAGTGTTCATTAATTTTCACCCTTTGCCTTTGCGATAACATCATCAATAGTACCTGCAAACAAGAATGCGGATTCTGGTAAGTCATCGTGTTTACCTTCGATTATTTCTTTAAAACCTCTAATAGTTTCTTTAATAGGAACGTATTTACCCTTTAGACCCGTAAACTGTTCACCTACAAAGAAAGGTTGAGATAAGAAACGCTGAATCTTTCTTGCACGGTTTACTGTGAGTTTATCCTCATCGGAAAGTTCGTCCATACCCATAATAGCTATTATGTCTTGAAGTTCTGTATATCTTTGTAGAATGTTCTGTACCTGTCTAGCGACTTCGTAATGTTCCTGTCCTACTATGTCGGGAGAGAGTATTCTCGAATTGCTCTCAAGAGGGTCTACTGCGGGGTATATACCCAAAGATGCTATATTTCTAGATAGTACTGTAGTAGCGTCAAGGTGAGCAAAAGTAGTAGCAGGGGCAG
>CAYXNU010000222.1:0-2636 GCA_964466485.1 uncultured Ruminococcus sp. | reverse complement strand
GAACTTGCGGATGAGAAAGATAAATATCTCCGCCTATATGCAGAGTTCCAAAACTATAGAAATAGAACTACAAAAGAAAAAACCGAGGCTTACAACAATGCTACTGCTAAGTGTATAGAAGAAATCTTACCAGTTATAGATAATTTTGAACGTGCATTAAATCAAGAGTGTGCAGACGAAAATTACAAGTCTGGTATGGAACTAATCTTCAAAAACTTGCTTAACATTCTAGATAAAATGGGTGTTAAAGAAATAGATGCTTTAGGCAAACCTTTTGACCCTAATATACACAATGCTATCCAACAAATAGAAAGTGACGAATACGAAAGCGACACTGTATCTGCTGTGTTTCAAAAAGGCTACACACTCGGCGAAAGATTGGTTCGCCCAGCTATGGTGCAAGTTACATTGTAGGTTCAAAAAGTAACCTATTTGTTTAAGTATTATCCAACCTCTTATAAATTTCGGGCGGATTTTAAAATAGTTAATCATTAGTGCTTAAGTATTAGTTTTTAACTATTTTCCGCCACCTCCTTGAAAATTTTTTAAGAGTTAGTTAAATATAATAAAAAATTAAAATATATCAAATCCGCACGAGCGGAAACTTATTTATTGAAAGGAAGAATTTTTATGTCAAAGATTATCGGTATTGACTTAGGAACAACAAACTCATGCGTAGCAGTAATGGAGGGTGGTAATCCAGTAGTTATTGCCAACGCTGAAGGTGCTAGAACTACACCATCTGTAGTAGCATTCTCTAAAACTGGTGAAAGACTTGTAGGTCAAGTTGCAAAGCACCAAGCTATTACAAACCCAGATAAGACTATCATTTCTATTAAGCGTCATATGGGTTCAGACTACAAAGTTGCTATAGATGATAAAAAGTATACTCCACAAGAAATTTCTGCCATGATTCTTCAAAAGTTAAAAGCCGATGCAGAAGCATATTTAGGGGAACAAGTTCACGAAGCAGTAATTACTGTACCTGCATACTTCACAGACGCTCAACGTCAAGCTACTAAGGATGCTGGTCAAATTGCTGGTTTAACTGTTAAGAGAATTATCAACGAACCTACTGCTGCTGCTCTATCCTATGGTATAGATAAGGAAGACGACCAAAAGATTATGGTTTACGACCTCGGCGGTGGTACTTTCGATGTATCCATTATAGAAATGGGCGATGGCGTTACAGAAGTTCTAGCTACTGCTGGTAACAACCGTCTAGGTGGTGACGACTTCGACCAAAGAATTATAGATTGGTTAGTAGCTGAGTTTAAGTCTGCTGAGGGTATAGACCTTACTGGCGACAAGATGGCTATGCAACGTCTAAAAGAGGCTGCTGAAAAGGCTAAGATTGAACTATCTTCTACTCCTACTACAAACATTAACCTACCATTTATCACTGCTGATGCTACTGGTCCAAAGCACATGGATATCACTCTAAGCAAGGCTAAATTCGATAGCTTAACCGCTGACCTAGTTCAAGCTACTATGGGTCCTGTAGACCAAGCTTTAAGAGATAGCGGTCTAAAGCCTAGCGATTTAAATAAAGTTTTAATGGTTGGTGGTTCTTCAAGAATCCCTGCTGTATATGAGGCAGTTAAGCAAAAGATTGGTAAAGAACCATTTAAGGGTATCAACCCTGACGAATGTGTAGCTTTAGGTGCTGCTTATCAAGGTGGTATCATAGGCGGTGACGTTAAGGATGGTCTACTACTACTAGACGTTACTCCACTATCACTAGGTCTAGAAACTATGGGTGGTGTTTGCACTAAGATTATCGAGAGAAATACTACTATTCCTACTAAGAAGTCACAAGTATTCTCTACTGCTGCAGATAACCAACCAGCCGTTGAAATTAACGTACTACAAGGTGAACGTGAGTTCGCTAAGGATAACAAGTCCCTAGGTATGTTTAAACTAGATGGTATCGCTCCAGCACCAAGAGGTATCCCTCAAATTGAAGTTACTTTCGATATCGATGCTAACGGTATAGTTCACGTTACTGCTAAGGACTTAGGCACTGGCAGAGAGCAAAACATTACTATTACTGCATCAACTAATATGTCTAAGGATGATATCGATAGAGCAGTTAAAGAGGCTGAACAGTTCGCTGAAGAAGATAAAAAGGCTCGTGAGGCTGTAGACCTTAAGAACAACGCTGAAAGCTTAGCTATGCAAGTAGAAAAGGCTCTTAACGACTTTGGCGATAAGGTATCCGAAAGCGAAAAAGCACCTATCCTAGAAAAGTGCAACGCTCTTAAAGAGGCTATCAAGACTGACAATACTAGCGATATTCAAGCTAAGTACGATGAACTACAAAAGCTTATGAACGACATCGCTACTAAGGTATATCAACAGTCTGCACCACAAGGCGACCCAAACCAACAAGGTGGTTTTGATGGCTCTGCTTACCAACAAACATCCGATAACAACAACGGCGACGATGACGTTATCGATGCAGATTTCACAGAAGAAAAGTAATTTTTAAGTAACCTTTAATAAATCAGTCGGGCGGATAGCTATACACACTCCGCCCGATTTGAGGTATAATATTATTAAAATTATTATTATTAAAAATAAAGTTAGTGAGGGTTTTTTATGGCTGAAAAAAGAGATTATTATGAAGTCTTAGG
>CAYXNU010000221.1:0-2665 GCA_964466485.1 uncultured Ruminococcus sp. | reverse complement strand
TTTAATATTATGTCAAACTCTCTGTGATGTTTTTCGTAAAACTCTAGGACTTCAACCATAAGTTTACTACCATGTGGTAGTCCCTCTTTGCCACTGGTAGCAGTCCCCTTAACGTTTTGGTATATCAACTTCATACCGTTAAGGTTGCGGAAGTTGTCGCCTTTTTCTATGCCTAGCATATCCGCACGTTTGTTAAGTGCTATGGATAGTTCTTTCAAGTCCTCGTCAAGGGTTTGAGTGTTAGTACCGTTTTTGTGTCGCATATAGATGTCCACCATAGCGACCATTTCTTCAAAGTCCCATTTTCTGTTGCGTTTAGGGTTTTTATTTTCCATAGTATATCACCTAGTTTAATCTTATATTTTCCTCATACCATTTGTAGATATCGTTAGCACGTTCGTCATTAGCGTCAATACCCGTTGAGTATTCATTTAGATGTAGTAGTAGCAATCTAAGTTTTCCGTCGGTGTCGTAGTATAGACCGTACCAACATTCAGTATCGGCTTCAACGTCGGGGTATTCTGTGGGGTAGTCTAAGTCATAGTCCTCACTGTTAGAGAGTTCATAGACTATTTGGTAGTTGTTCTGTAGTTCGGATACGTCGCAAGTCTGTTCTAGTTTTGAAAAACTTTCGGGGGTACTTTGAAACTCCTCTAGGATAGTTTCACTGCCCACATAAGAGTCATAGCTTTTGTAGTAGTAGTTGCCGTTGCTGTCAATGAAATTTATTTCATAGCTATCGTAGTCCCAATGGCTTAGGGTATCTAGAAACACTATGTCGGGCATGGGTGTAGGTGCAGTAGCAACATCTTCTTGTGAGTTGGAATCTGTACACCCACATAGGCATACTAAAAGTGTAGTAGTTATAGCGAGTAATAGTCTTTTCATGGCATATCATCTCCTATAGGACTTAGGGATTGTTGATTATAAACTGCTAATAATTTCCTCTAGGGCTTTTAAAACTTCTTGATTTTCGTACTTAGTACCAGTGTTAATTCTTAGGTAGCCTTTAAACTTCCTAATGGCTATGGAGTGTTCAAACATCTTGTTAAAGATAACCTCATCGTAAGGGGTTTGTATGTATACAAAGTTTGTAACAGAATCATAAACTTTTTGCAAAACGTTTGGATACTTTTTACTTAGTTTTACAACTTCTGCCTTAAACTCTTTAAGGTTTTCAACTATCTGTTTAGTGTGGATATCCACATAGAACTTATCGGATAGCACTGTGGTAACTATCGCTTGAGATACGCTGTCGGTATTGTATGGGGACTTAACGCTCTTTATAGCGTTGGTAATCTTTTCACTAGCAATAGCAAAACCCATCCTAATAGATGCCAAACCTAAAGCCTTAGAGCAAGTCTTTAGTATGATACAGTTGTCATAGTCTTTAAGTTCACCTAGCATGGACTGTTCTTGCCAAAAGTCCATATAAGCCTCATCTAAGATAACTAAGCACTTAGGCAAAGCTTTTAGTAGTTTTCTAACGTCCTCTTTAACCATGCCCAAAGATGTAGGGTTGCAAGGGTTAGAGAATATCAAAGCTTTAGCGTTCTTTTCTAAACAGAACTTAACTAGCTTATCTACATTGATAGTTAAGTCTTCTTCCTTTTGGAATACCTCAACGTTGGTTTCGTATAGGCTACTATAGAACGCATACATTGAAAAGTCATGAGATAGCGTAACTATAGTATCACCAGTTTCTAGGAAACAACTCTCTATTATGGATATTAACTCATCTGAGCCGTTACCCGCAGATACCATGTTCTCATCTAGGTTGTAGAGGTTTGCAAAAGCCTTTATAGGCTCTTTCGCAGACCAATCAGGGTAGCGGTTGAAAGCCACCTTTGCTACCGCCTTAGATACTTCTTCTAGCATAGTTTCGTCAAGGTTGAAACAACTTTCATTAGCATCCAAACGGATTTTATACTCACCCTCTATAGCCTTGTAAGGCTCAAGGTTTGAAATCTTTTTATTTAGTTCGTACATTCTAATATTACACCCTTTCTTTATTAACTTAACATTTCCGAAACGTTTATTTCCAACTTAATTGGATTGTATTTATATATGTTTACTGGAATAGTTTCGGTAAAGCCATACACCGATACAAAGTTTTCCTCAAAGAAGTATACCGTAACTTTATTACTTTTGGGGTCTACAATCCAGTACTCACGCACACCGTTTTCTTGATATAGGGCTAGTTTTCTAATGTAGTCATCTGCCCAGTTAGTTGATACTATCTCTATAATGAAATCTGGTGAGCCATTATATTTTTGGTTATCGAAGTTTTCGGGTTTGCAAACTATAAACACGTCTGGAATTACCACATTGTTGTCGTTAAGTTTAACGTCTGTAGGAGCGTTAAATACCTCACAACTACCACCGTTACTGGTGATATAGTTATCTATCTTAACTACTAATTTTCTAGTTAATCTTTGGTGTTTAATGTTAGGTGACCCCATGCTTACTATCTCACCATTTCTTAGTTCTGCAAGATAGTTTAAGTGTTCCGATTCAATGTAGTATTCTTCTAGGGTATACTTCTTAATATCTTTTGCTGTGTTATCCAAACTGTAGACCTCCTCTATAAGTTAATTATTATCTATATATTATTAATCTTCATCTTCAAAACGTACAGTAATAGCGTTAGCGTGAGCAGTTAGTC
>CAYXNU010000220.1:0-2774 GCA_964466485.1 uncultured Ruminococcus sp. | reverse complement strand
TAATCTTAGTAGGTAGCCCGTTAATCTCAACGGATGGGTCATCTACATCAATAACTATGCAACGTCTACCATTGATATTACTAGTATGTATCTTCTGCACACCCTCTTGAGATATGTTTACAGTAATCTCTGGTGTAGAGATAACAGTTTTAGTATCCACAAGGTTGGAGGCTGTAAAAGCGTTCTTTTCCATAGAAGTTTCATAGACACTATCTAACGCTAGTAACTTTTGGTTATCCACACCAACTTCCTGTAGAATATTTTTAAGTCTGTTCTTATCTATGGTAGTAGTTTCGGTGTCGTTCTTGTTAAAGTCTATGATATCTTTAATCTTTTCGTTTACGGTAGTTATTACGTTGTAGTTGAGGTCGTCGCCTACTACGGTCTTTAGGATGTTTTGGAACTCTGCCTTTTCCGACTGTGCAGACATGATAAACTCACAGCCTAGGATATCTTCTATTATGGATAGGTTTGGCTTTTTGAAAGTTTTGGTGTAGTACATAATAGCATTAACGTCTGGGGAGCGGTTGCTAAACGTTGGGAATAGAAAACCATCATTAGCGGACTTGCCTACTACAAACTCTGTGTTAATCTTCTTGAAAAGCTCATCTTGAGAGAATACAAGTCCCATATCGCTTAGTTCCGCTTGACAGAATGCAGTAAGCATAAAATTGTAGTCTATGTTGTTGTCATCGTTAAAATCGTCGTTTTTAGTTTTAACCTTAACGCTGTAGGTACAGTGTGCAGATATTATCGCAAAGGATGGAGTGTAGTCTATATTTTCAGCCACTCTATTTACGAACTTTTCCACTAATTCCTCATCGTCAAACTTTTCTTTAACTAGGTTGTATAGCAAAGGCTGAATGCCATCTTCTTCGTACTGTTCATTAGGGATTTGGTACTCTACAAAAGACTTTCCTACACTAGTAGATAACACTCTCTTTAGAGTTTCCCTAATAACTTCTAACTCCTCGGACACCATTTCGGAATATGGTCTAACTTTGCAAACCCTAACTTTTTTGTCAGTATCTACAAAAGCCGTCAATATCTTATTAATGGTAAATAGTCCGCTATCCTCGGATAGATTCTTCTTTAACTCGGATACTTCTTTTTTATTCATACTAAGTTTAGATTCCTTTCTATATATAGTAATATTAGAGTGTTTAAGTATAAAAACCCTCTTGATATTATAACATATCAAGAGATTTTTTGCAAACGAAATTTAAAGCATACAGCAATCATCCCTTGCTATTAGCAAGAGATGACTGCAAATTTTAAAAGGAGGTTATATGAAAAATCACGTTGGATTTATACTAACTAAATTATAAGTTTTCGCCATTGGATTCAATAACTTCTTTGTACCAATAGCCACTATCTTTGATAGTTCTTTCTTGTGTTTGGTAATCTACATAGATTAACCCGAAACGTTTGTCAAAGCCCTCAGCCCACTCGAAGTTATCCATAATAGACCAGTACATATATCCTAGGATATCTATACCATCATCGGAAGCTTTTTTCAAACCTCTAAGGTATCTAGTTAGGAAGTCTATTCTAGATGGGTCGTGTACTTTTCCATCTAAGAAGATTCTGTCATTACAAGCCATGCCGTTTTCTGTAATCAATATAGGTAGCTTGTATCTATCGTATAAGAATCTACAAGACCAGTATAGGCAATCGTCATTGATAGGCCAACCCATTTGGGTTAAAGGCTGTCCAGTGGTGTACGCTGGGGAGTCTGTGAAATACTCTTGAACGTTTCCGTCCTCATCCACAAAGCCACTTGCTTGATAGATATTCACACCATAAAAGTCTAGTGGTTGTGAAATTAGTTCCATATCGCCCTCTTTGATAGTAGGCATATCATCACCGAATATTTCAAAAGCCTTATCTGGATACTTACCTAGGTATACAGGGTCGCTCCACCAACTAATGGAAAATATATACTTTTTCTCATTAATTTCAAAAGTTTTCTGTCTAGCCACTTCGATATTTTTTTCAGTAGCGTTCTTAGGATTTAGCACTGGACCTATAGGAGAGAATCCTACTTTAACGTCCTGTTTAGCGTACTCTCTTAGAACCTTTACAGCCCTACCATGAGATAGCAAAACATTATGAGTTATAGTGCAAACGTCCTTAGTAGCACATTTTTGGAATGGTGCAAAGTTTCCAAAGGTGTAACCGTTTCCAACAAACACTTGAGGTTCGTTTAGGGTAATCCAATACTTAACCCTATCGGAAAAGTTATCCACTAATACTTTAGCATATTCTTCAAACCATTCAGGGGATTTTGGGTTAAGCCAACCGCCCATTTGGTGCAAAGCTATAGGATAATCCCAATGGAACATAGTAACTAAAGGCTCTATGCCGTTTGCTATAAGTTCGTCGATTAGATTGTTATAGAACTCTATACCCTTTGGATTTACTTCTCCAATACCGTTAGGAATAACTCTAGCCCAACTGATAGAAAATCTATAACATTTAATGCCAAGCTTTTTCATATTAGCAACATCTTCTTTAAAGCGGTGGTAGTGGTCACAAGCGATGTTACCGTTTTCGTGGTGTGCAACAGGTGCGTTTTTTTGACAATAATAGTCCCAAACGTTCAAACCTTTGCCATCCTCGTTGTAAGCACCCTCCACTTGATAAGAAGCTGAAGCAGTTCCCCACATAAAGTCTTTTTTAAAGCCCATGCTTTAATACCTCCAAAAATAATACTATTTGAATTAAAATTCACAAAATTTAAAATTTCATTAATATTATTATATACCATTCGT
>CAYXNU010000219.1:0-2818 GCA_964466485.1 uncultured Ruminococcus sp. | reverse complement strand
TTGCAGAGGCGAAACTCCGTCAACAGGTGGGAATTATCGACCAACAGACAGAGGCTCAAAAGTTGGTTATACAGTCACAAGCTATAGCACAGAAAAGGGCTCAAGAGGGTTACACATACCAACAAGAACGTGGTTTCGACGTTGCTCAAACCATTGCCAACAACGATTCAGTTAGCCAGTTCACCAACTTAGGCGTTGGACTCGGCACTATGGCTGGAATAGGTGGAACTATGGCAGGTATGGTCGGCGGTAGCATGAACGATGCTATGCAATCTTTGAATCAGTCCCCTACTGTGAACGTTCAACCACAAGTAAATGCGTCCGTTAAGGTGTGTTCTAAGTGTGGAAACCCACTAATTGAGGGTGCTAAATTCTGCCTTGAATGTGGCGAAAAAGTCGTTGATACTAGTATGATTATCTGTCCAGAGTGCGGAAAGAGTGTACTTAAAGGCAAGTTCTGTCCTGAATGTGGACATAAGTTTGCACCTAGTGTGTGTCCAAACTGCGGTAAACCCGTAGTAGATGGTGCAAAGTTCTGCCTTGAATGTGGACAGAAACTCTAAGAGGTAAGTAATCATGAATAAAAATTTTAAGAGTTACCTATCGATATGGGTAGTGCTTTTAGTAGTATTCAACGCAATTACGTTCATTGTGCCATTTGAAAATAAGTTTCAAAACTCATTTTGGATTAGTTACATATTAATTCTAGTTGCGTTCGTGGGACAGCTTTTCTGTAGTAACCTATTTTTCAAGGAAGAAAGCAAGGGTAAAACTTTCCTAAACCTCCCAATAATAACTATAAGTTATAGTGGACTAGTGGCTAGTATGGTGTTAGGTACGCTCTGCATGGTTATTTCTGCAATACCCAGTTGGTTGGGGGCAGTAGTCGGAATAGTGATACTGGCAGTATATAGCATATTAGTGTTACAAGCTAAGTGGGCATCCGATACCATTTCAAATACAGATAGTACTATAAAGTCGAAAACGTTGTATATTAAGTCGCTGTCTACCGATTTTGATACGCTTATTTCCCAAATTTCAAACGAGGAAGTTAAGAGCGAGGTTAAAAAGGTTGCTGACGTTTGTCGTTACAGTGACCCCATGTCTAATGAGGCACTATCGAACGTTGAGGGGCAGATAACTATCAAGTTCAGTGAACTAAAGGGTGCAGTTTCGGAAAACAACTTTGAAGACGTTAAGAAAATCTGTAACGAATTAAACATCTTACTTACCGATAGAAACAATAAGTGCAAACTATTAAAATAGGGGGTTTTAGCATGGCTATATTTAAGTGTAAAATGTGTGGTGGTGACCTCGAAGTCGTCGAAGGTATGAGCGTTGCGGAGTGTCAGTACTGTGGTACGCAACAGACTTTACCAAAACTTGACGACGACAAAAAGGCTAACCTTTACGATAGAGCAGGTCATTTCCGTAGAAATAACGACTTTGACAAAGCTATCTCAGTGTATGAAAAAATCCTAGAAGAAGACAGAACGGATTCCGAGGCGTACTGGTCTTTGGTGTTGTGTAAGTACGGTATCGAGTATGTAGAAGACCCTACATCACACAAGAGAATACCTACAGTAAACAGGGCTCAGTTTACGTCCATATTTATGGACGAGGATTACAAGTCCGCTATACAGTATGCAGACGGCTACCAAAAGTCCATATACGAGGCAGAGGCTAAGGCTATAGACGACATCCAAAAGGGAATACTAGCCATTTCCGAAAAGGAAGAACCTTTCGATGTGTTCATATGCTACAAGGAAACCGACAGCAACGGCAGACGTACTCAAGACTCTGTACTTGCAAATGACTTGTACCACCAACTAACTCAAGAGGGCTTTAAGGTATTTTTCGCAAGGATTACCCTCGAAGACAAACTCGGTGTGGCTTATGAGCCTTACATATTTGCAGGTCTAAACAGTGCCAAAGTAATGGTAGTACTCGGCACTAAGCCTGAATATTTCAATGCCGTTTGGGTTAAAAATGAGTGGTCTAGATACCTAGCCCTAATTAAAAACGGTGCTAAGAAGATTCTCATACCTGCGTACAAGGACATGGACCCTTACGACCTACCAGAAGAATTTTCGCACCTACAGGCACAAGATATGTCAAAACTCGGCTTTATGCAAGACTTGATTAGAGGTATCAAGAAGATTACAGAGAGCGACAAGCCTGAAAAGTCCGCCCAAACTGTGGTGGTTAATAGTAACTCATCCAACACGGAATCGCTACTAAAACGTGTGGCTATCTTCCTTAGTGATGGCGACTTTTCCAGTGCTAAGAAGTATTGCGAAAGGGTTCTAGATATCGACCCTGAGTGTTCTAAGGCTTACCTCTACCGAATGATGGTAGACTTTGAGATTAAGTCTGTGGATGATGTGGACCAGTACAGCAAACCTTTAGCAGACAACAGTAACTACCAAAAGGCAGTGCGTTTCGCTAGTGCTACTGAAAAGCCTATCCTTGAACAGTACAACCAAACCATCGTGGATAGGCTAGAAAATGAACGCCTTGAGGGTATATACTCCAATGCGTGTACTAAACTAGCTAACGCTAGAGTTCAACAAGATTGTGTAGTCGCTAAACAGATTTTTGAGAGTATCAAGGATTATAAGGACAGTGCCGACAAAATCTTAGAGTGTGACGAAAAGTACAAGTTAATAGGTTTGAACGATACCTATACTAGTGCTAGACGTTTAGAAGATAGCAACACTATTAGCGAGATAGAAGATGCTATCTCTAAGTATAAGAGTCTTGCGGACTTTAAGGACAGTACCGAAAGAGTAACCATCTGTGAACAGAAGATTGCAGA
>CAYXNU010000218.1:0-2822 GCA_964466485.1 uncultured Ruminococcus sp. | reverse complement strand
GAAGTAAAATACTTCTTAGCAATCTTTACAGCCTCGCCAATGTAGTCCACATCGGACTTGTGACGGCATTCACCAGTAAGTAGTAGTATATCCCTTAGACCTGTACTAGCAATGTTTTGCATTTCTAAGTCTATCTGTTCAAGGGATAGCATACCCCTTTTAATTCTGTTTTTGCAGTTTAGACCGCAATACACACACTCATTTTCACAGTAGTTGGCAATGTATAGTGGAGTAAATATGCTTACGTTGTTACCGAAATGTTTAGCAGTTTCCTTTTTGGAACGTTGTGCCATAGGCTCTAACATATCGGTAGCTACAGGCGATAGCAACGCTCCAAAATCCTCTAGGGATAGTACATCCTTGCTGAGAGCCTTTAGAACGTCATCCTTAGTGTACTTTGAATAGTCGTACTGGTTTGTGAGTTCTATAATCTTATCCATAATATCGGACTGTATTGCGTCCATGCCCTCTTGATATTCCATGTGGTTAAATCTCTTTACTGACATACTATCACCACCTTAGCGAATAAAGTCTGTTAGAGGACTAGAAGCTTCTGCAGTTTCGAGAACTCTACCAGTACCGGATAGGTAAGCCAATCTACCACTTTCCACAGCCAAAGCGAAAGCCTTAGCCATCATACCGATGTTACCAGCAGTAGCCACAGCAGTGTTGCACATAACAGCACTAGCACCCATTTCCATACATTCACAAGCCTGTGATGGTTTACCGATACCCGCATCTACTATGATAGGTAAGTCTATTTCGTTTATGAGTATCTGTATGATATCCTTGTTGGATAGTCCTCTGTTGCTACCTATAGGAGAGGCTAAAGGCATTACAGCACTAGCACCAGCGTTCTGTAAATCTCTAGCGACGTTTAAGTCGGGCATCATGTAAGGTAGTACAGTAAAGCCCTCGTTAGCTAAGATTTCAGTAGCCTTAACAGTTTCGTAGTTGTTAGGAAGTAGATACTTAGTATCTGTCATAATTTCAATCTTTACCATATCTCCACAACCTAACTCCCTAGATAGCCTAGCAATTCTTACAGCCTCCTCGTGGTTTCTAGCCCCCGAAGTGTTAGGTAGTATAGAAACGTTTTTAGGTACATAGTCTAGGATGTTTTCGGTATCTCTGTTGTTAGCACGTCTTAGGGCAAGTGTAACGATATCCACATTAGCGTTTTCCACTACTTGCTTAATAAGGTTCATGGAGAACTTTCCAGAGCCTAAAATAAATCTAGAGTTAAACTCGTGCTTTCCTAATATTAACTTATCTTCTTGATTACTCATAGTTACAAATCCTTTCAAATAAACATATAATAAAAAAATCTATAGGCTAAGTATACAGTTTAGCCCCCACCTACAAACCTAACTACTTCTATGGTATCTTCGTCATAGAGTAGCGTTTCGGTAAAGGTAGCCTTTGGGATGATATCGCCATTGCGTTCCACAGCGACTTTAGTAGGCTCATACCCTTGAGCGACTAGAAAATCCTTAACGCTAGTAGGGTTTTCAAGCTTGATGTTTTCGCCATTTACCACCATAAAAAACAACTCCTTTCAAATGCTAATTAGCAAAAATTAACTGCCATATAAATAGAAATAGGGCTACACCCGCAGTGGTGTACCCTATCTAGAAAGTAATTCTGTTGTGATAATATACTAACATACTTTTTGCAGTTTGTCAATGGTAAAGTATTCCTTAAGAGGGCTTTATATTTAGTATAGCAACTTCTGGGCGGTTGTTAAACCTAACCGGCAAAGGATTATTTCCCAAACCCGACGTAATAAACATATTTCCGCCGTCGTACGAAAACAAGCCCTTGTCCCTAACCTCTGTAGAATCTCTTTTTAGTTCGGGGAAAAGTTCGCCCTCATAGTATAGGCAACCCACAAAGGGAAGTTGTACCAAACCGCCATGAGTATCCCCACAGATAGTTAAATCCGTGCCAAAACTTTGGTAGTAGTCGTACATGGGTATGTGTGCCAACAGTATACTAAATACGTTAGGGTCGGGGGTGGAAAACTCGTTGTGTAGGTCGAAAGTTTCGGAAAAGTATACGTTATCTATACCATAGATATCTATGGTAGTATCGCCCACAGTAATGGTATCCGTTTCGTAGTGCAGAACGTTTACACCGCCGTCCTCTAGGGCTTGAAAGTATTGCTCGTCGTTGTCGTGTTCGCCGTTTACGAAGTAGCAAGGGTATCCCATGTTGGCTATAGTAGTCATAAAGTTTACGGCTTTGTTCACCAAATATTCACTAGAACCGTTGGTGTACATATCGCCCATAAACACTACAATATCGGGGTTTTCAAAGCGTAGAGTAGCATATACCGCAAGGTTTGGCACACCCACATAGAAAGCGTGGTAGTCGCTCATGACGGCTATCTTAACGTTGTTAGACACCTTTTCGGACTGTATAGTTTCCTTAGTAATTTTCAAGGTGTAGTTGTTGTATATGAACACCAAAAACACCAGTAGCACCCAAAACCTCCATGAGAGCCTATACCTAAACCTATACCTTTTTTTAGTATTAGTCTTTGCCTTGCTTGATGAGTTTTTCGCCATGCTCACTACCTTTCAAATGTATGTCTAATTGAGTAAATGGAATCTCTATACCCGCCCTATCGAACTGCACCTTGATGTTTTCGTTTAAGTCGTAGTTAAGTTCCCAGTAGTCGTCGTGGTTAGTCCAAACCTTAACGAATATCACTATAGAACTAGCGTCTTGACGACCCATTCTTACCACTATGTCTTTGTCCTTGAGAACCTTGTCATTGTTCAAAACTATATCGTTAATGATAGCCTTAGCCTTTTCAA
>CAYXNU010000217.1:1405-2850 GCA_964466485.1 uncultured Ruminococcus sp. | reverse complement strand
AACCATAAATAATTAGAAAATAACGTGAGTTCGATATAATACCATGTTACTGCATTCCGAAATTTTGCAAAGCAAAATTAAATTATCGAACTAACGTGAAAATATAAACATTCCTAATAACTAATAACTTTGCAGGGAACGGCGATTTGACGTTCCCTAAAAAAATAACTAAAGAAAGGTAACTTATATGAAAAATAAAAATAAGAAGTTTCTAAATATACTCTTTATAGCAAGTATATGTTCTATAATAGTAAATATAGTTAGATTTATATGGGCTTGTTATACAGATGTTGTAAAAGGAGAATTCGCATTAGATTTATATGGTTCAAGTATGTTGTGTTTGGCTATTTCTGTTATAATAGCAATTATCCTTTATGAAAAATTATAATATAACGTGAGTTCGATAAAATAAATTATTTTTGTAGGGAACGGCGATTCGACGTTCCCTACAATTGAATTTGCGTTTTATTAAAGGGCTGAATATAGTTCGCTTTTGGAAAACTTAGACACTTTAGCTATCTGCTTACAAGCATCCGTGGAGCGAGTGCCGTTCTCTACCAACTCTCTAACTTTAGCCACTGCCATCTCAAAAGTGAGTTCTTCCTCAGGTGCGGACTGCTTACCCTCTACCACTAGGACAAATTCACCTTTGGGGTTGTTAAGTTCGTAGTACTCTATCGCTTGTGATAGCGTCATCTGTAAGACTTCTTCATATACTTTGGTAATCTCTCTACAGAAAGATACTCGCCTGTCGCCAAAGTATTTGTACATATCTGCCAAAGTGCTTTTAAGTTTGTGGGGGGCTTCATAGAATATCATGGTGCGAGGTTCGTCCACTAGCATGGCTAAGTGTTCATACCTTTGCTTTTTGGTAACCGATAGAAAACCCTCAAAGGTGAACCTAGAAGTATTTAGCCCAGATATTGCTAAAGCAGATACCACCGCACTAGCCCCCGGAACTACCTTTACTGGAATACCTCTTTCATGGCACATTCTTACTAATATCTCCCCAGGGTCGGATATACATGGCATACCCGCATCCGTGACGATAGCACAGTTTTGCCCGTTGGCTATGTGGTCTATGATGTTTTCAGTTACTTGTCTAGTGCTGTGGTCGTGGTAACTGATTAGTTTGTTTTTGATATCAAACTTGTTTAAAAGTTTCATAGTGACTCTAGTATCTTCAGCAGTGATAAAGTCCACGTCCTTGAGGGTTTGTATTGCCCTAAAAGTCATATCGTCTAGGTTGCCTATGGGAGTCCCTACAACGTATAAAGTTCCGCTCATGTTAAAAAAAGTCCTTTTACAATATTATTTAATGTCCGCTCGATAAAATAAAATATCTCTGTAGGGAACGCCCATTGGGCGTTCCGACGTATATATAAAGCATTATATACAAGCTATCTTAGAATGCTTTCTTGAATCTTAAAGTGTTTAGGGATACC